>CAZEHU010000496.1:0-3492 GCA_964511605.1 uncultured Myxococcales bacterium | reverse complement strand
GCGAAGGTCTTGTGGAGGGACTTCCGCGTCGAGCGATCGACCAGGCCCGTGGCCTTGAGCTGGTGGGTGTCCTGGTAGAGGAGGACGGCCTTGGCGAGCTCCTCGTCGAACTCGCCGCTCAGGGCCTCGTCGGGGACCGCCATGCCCTCCGGCGTGCCGGCCGGCGGCTCCAGGTATCCCTCGAGGAGCAGGCGCCTCCGCAGGGCCTTGGCCTCCTCGCGTCGCTTGGTCTTGCCCCCCTTGCGCGGCCGGACGAGCTTCTCGACCTTCTTGGAGAGCTCCGGCTGGGCGGGGCCCTCCGCCAGCCTCCGGTAGGCGGCCAGCCCCTCCATCAGCGCTCGGTAGTCGGGGTGCTGGGGCTCGAGGGCCCGCAGCCCTGCCTCGAGGTCTGTGAAGTCGGTCTCGGTGAAGCGGGCGAAGAGGGCCTCCGCTTTGCGCTCCACGCCTGCGCCCAGGCTCGGGTAGGCGTCGAAGGGGTGGGCACAACGCCCGAAGCGCATGTCGTAGGCGTAGAAGAAGAAGCGGTTCAGCAGGGCCAGGTCCACGTCGCGGAGCGCCACGTTCAGCGCGCGCTTGGCCTGGAACATGGCATCGAGCTGCTCCTCGGAGGCCTCGACGAGGCCCACGTGTGTATCGTCGAGGCCGTGGCTCGCCAGGGTGCTGCCGATGGTGCCCAGCTCGGGGATGGCGCCGCCGTGCAGCTCCTGGACCGCCTTCCAGAGGGCGGCGGCCTCCTTCGCTCCCGGATCTTCGACCGCGGCGAGGTAGGCGCTGTGCTTCACCTCGACAGCGTCGAGCACGGCCCCGAGCTCGTCCCTCTTGTAGCGCTCCGGGTCGATCCCGTGGGCCTCGAGGCCGCCGACCGCCAGGGCCATCGTATGGGCCGCCGGCAGGAGATCCTGTCCGTTCGAGAAGATCAGGCCGAAGCTCCGCCCCTCGTAGGCCCGCCGGGTCAGCTTCTTCCACCAGCCCACCGCCTCGAGGGCCGCGTCGAAGTCCTTGCGGTAGTCGGCGAGGAAGTCCTCCTCGAGGCTCTTCCAGCGCTCGAGGAAGGAGCGCACCCGGCGTGCGAGGCGCTCCTGCCCGGGCGGGGGAGGCGGCGGCGGCGCTTGGGCCTCTTCCGCTGCCCGAGGCGCGGGCGTCGCCCGAGCGGGTGGCGGGTCGCTGTCGCCCTCACATCCCCCGGCGATGGCGCCGAGGGAGCAGGTGATCAGGAGAGCCGCCCCGAGCGTCGCTCGAGCCGCCAGGCGTCGATCTGGTGTGTTGGTCTTCATGTCCCGGTCCGGCGCTCCAACAAGGGCTCCGGCGCCCCTCTTCCGTGGCCAGTCTACTCGGGGCCGATCGGCCGGCAAGGAATCCTCCGGGGCGTGCCACGTCGTGATCCCAGGCGCGAAGGGCCCGAGGGCGATCGGCAGGAACCCCCAGCCTTTTTGACGGGATCGGAGGCCCGGCGGAGCATCGTCCGCGTCCCATGATTCGCACCGGGGAGGAAGCGATGCCTGGACTGCTCAGCCACTCGATCCGCCGCATGGTCCGCGGGGAGTCCACCCTGTCCGCGGGCACCCACCGTGCCCAGGTCATCGCGGTGGCCACCCGCAAGGGAGGCGTCGGCAAGACCACGACGGCGGTCACCCTGGCGAGCGGGCTGGCGATGCGCGGCGGGCACCGGACGCTGCTCGTGGACATGGACGCTCAGGGCCACTGCGCGTCGGCCCTGCACGGCGAGCTCCGCGGGGTCGGCTCCGACAGCCTGAGCGGAGTGCTCCTCGGCAAGCGCCGTGACGTCAAGGAGGTGGTCCTGCCCACCGCCATCTCGAACCTCTGGGTGACGCCCTCCGACAAGGACCTGGGTGCCACCGAGGGCGTGATGGCCAGCCGCATCGGCAAGGAGCTCCTGCTCGAGCGCGCCCTCCGCGTCGCCCGAACCCACTACGACGTGATCGTCATCGACTGCCCGCCGAACCTCGGCACCCTCACGCTCAACGCCCTCGTCGCCGCGGACTGGGTGCTGATCCCGTGTGATATGAGCGTCCTGGCCCTCGAGGGGGTCGACGACCTGTACGACACCCTCGACACCCTCGACGAGACCCTCGGTCGCGCGCCGGCGATCCTCGGCGTGCTGCGAACGCGGCTCGACGCCCGCAATGGCCGCGTCAACGAGGAGGTCACCGAGGCCCTCCGACGCCGCTACGGCCGCTGGCTCCTCGACACGACGATCCCGGTCAATACGACCCTCAGCCAGGCGCAATCGGCGGGCACCACGATCTTCCGCCACGACGCGGGCTGTCGCGGCGCGCGAGCCTACCAGGAGCTGCTCGATGAGCTGGCCTCGCCGCTGGGGCTCTGAGCCACGCTCGACGCCTCCCGTTCCAGCCCGCGCTCGCCCCGTGAAACCGGGGCCTTGCTTCGACGCCGAAGCGACCTCTTGGGGTAGGAATCCGTCCCCCCCTGTGTGATACGCTCCAGACCCGTCCGGGGGGACGAGAGTGAGCGAGCTGAGGATCTGCCCTGCGTGCCTCGAGACCACCGAGGCCAAGAAGTGCCCCGACGACAAGACGAAGACCGTCTTGGCGGACGCCCACATCCGAGAGTCGCTCGCCGAGCGGCTGGGGCGCGACCTGATCCTCGATCCCGACAAGACCTGCGGGGTCGGGCTCGGCCTGCTCGACTACCTCGAGCCCCTCCACTCCAAGGCCTTCTGCCACGGTCCCCTCGAGCTCGAGGACATCGCGCTGTCCGGCGTGTTGGACGGCAAGGACATCGTGCAGGTGCAAGGCGCGACGGGCGAGGGCAGCGCCGAGGACGACCTCTTCCGGGTGGGAGAGCTCCTCCACCTGATGCTGTGGGGCCGCCACCACCACGAGGGCGACGCCAGCGTTGCCGCCGCGGAGATGAGCGACGAGGAGGCCGAGGCTGCCGTCGCGACCGACGACGAGGGCGCGCCGATCGACGTCGACGGCGACGGCATCCCGGATCAGAAGGTCCCGCGCCGTCTGGCGAAGATCGTGCGCAAGGCCCTCAACGAGGATCCGGCCAAGCGCTACCCCACCGCCAAGAAGCTCCACAAGGCCCTGAGGGAGGCCCGCCGGGACAGGTTCGGCATCATCAAGGCGATCGGCGCGGCGGACGCCGTGATGGACGTCGCGGAGGTCGGCCACGCTATGGCCACCGGCGGCGCCAAGGTGGGCGGCGGCCTCGGCAATACCCTGTCGAACGCGGCCCCCGACATCTTCACCACCCTCGCCAAGGGCCCCACCTCCATCGCGGGCTGGGCGGGAGTGGCCGGGGCCGTGGCTGTCGGCACGGTCGTGACCGTCGTGTCCACCACCGAGCCCGAGCCCGAGCCCGAGCCGGTGAAGACCAAGGTGAGCGCCCCGGCCCAACCCAGGGCCAAGCCGAAGCCCGCGCCGCCGGAGCCGCCGCCGCCGGAACCCGACCCAACTCGCCCCCTCCCCTCCCATCTGGGTAAAGGTCGCGGTTTCACGATCCATC
>CAZEHU010000495.1:0-3498 GCA_964511605.1 uncultured Myxococcales bacterium | reverse complement strand
CTCCTTGCGCGGGTGCGGCTCCCCGAGGACCCGCATCAGGAACAGGCGCAGGTCCACTTTGCCGCTCACCGAGGCCGCGACCTCCGGCCGGAACGCGAGGCGCGAGCCCCGGCCGTCCCGCCGGCTCATCAGGGCGGGCCCCCGGAGGTGGATCATCGCGGACTTCAGGCGGAGGTCCCGCAGACCAATGTGCACCACCTCCTCGAGGGGAGGCGGTCCCTGGACCATGAGCTCGATCCGGCCGCTCGACAGCTCGAGGGGCTCAGCGACGATCCAGCCGGTGCCTCGCGCGATCCCGAGGGTGGTGCGCTTGCCGTGTGCGTGGGGCCGCGGGATCTCTGCGACCAGCTCCGGCGGAGGCGGCGGATCCACCTCGATGATCGCCGGCGCCTCTGCCAGCCTGCGTCGTGCCTCGCTCCCGCTCCGACTCCAGAACCCCATGTGCCTGCTCCTGTCCCCAGCGCCGACGCGCGCGCCGGCCTTCTGGTGCCTCTCCCCCCTCGGATCCGGGTGGGGAGGCCTTGAGTCCAAGATGGGGTCCGTGTACCCCCCGGCCTGTGACCCAGGAGGGAGACTCATGAAGAGACTGGACTTCCCGGCCACGGGCCGGAATCGAGCTCCCATCCTGGAGGTGCTGCGAGCGACCCTGGCGCCCCGGCGAGGCGACCCCCTTCGCGTCCTCGAGATCGGGTGCGGCTCCGGCCAGCACGCGGTCCACCTCGCCCTCCACCTCGAGCTCGATCACCCAGGCCTGACCTGGCTCCCCTCCGACCCCGACCCCAGCCACCGCGCGTCGGCGGACGCGTGGGCCGAGCACGAGGGGATCCCCCACATCGCGCCGGCCCTCGACCTCGACGCCGCCTCGCCGACCTGGACCGGCGCGCTCGAGGCTCCCCCCGACGTCATCTACTGCGCCAACGTCATCCATATCGCGCCCTGGTCCGTCGCCGAGGGCCTCGTCGCCGGGGCCGGACGCCTCCTGGCCCCCGGCGGGCTCCTCGTCCTCTACGGCCCCTTCCTGCTCGACGGCGCCCACACCGCCCCCTCCAACGAGCGCTTCGACGCCTCCCTCCGCTCCCGAGACCCCTCTTGGGGCGTCCGAGACCTCGCCGCCATCACCAGCCTCGCCTGGGCCGCCGGCCTCCGCCTCGAGGCCCGGCACGAGATGCCCGCGAACAACCAGGCGGTAGTCTTCGCGCGCCCCTGACATTGCCCCGCATCCGGCATCGTGGCAACATGGTGCCAAGATGTCCAGGACCCACATCCGCTTTGATCCCCGGCAGTACGAGCGCCTGCGTCGCCAGGCGTTCGACGAGCGCCAGTCCATCGCCGAGCTGGTTCGCCGCTACGTGGAGGAGGGGTTGCTCCGGGACGCGGGCGGACGTACGGAGGAGGCTCGTGTCGACATCCTCTCGTGGGCGGGTGCCCTCGGCCGGGGCGGCCCGCCCGATCTCGGCCGGCGCCACGACGACCACCTGAGCGAGGATGGGACGACGTGAGCGAGCACACCTGGGCGTTCGTCGACACTTCGCTCTTGCTCCCCTTCCTCAGCGAGGACGACGGGGATCACTCGATCGCGGTCGACGCGATGGCCGAGGCCCTCCGCCGGGGGGCCCGGTTGGTGACCACCAGCTACGTCCTCGTCGAGTGCGAGGCACTGGCTCGTCGCAGGATCGGAGCCCAATCGAGCGCGATCCTGCGAGCCTTCGCCGCCGAGGCCTTCGCGGAGGTGATCTGGATCGACGAGGCCCACCATACTCTCGCGTGGAAGAGGGCTGAGCGCGAAGGTCGGCGGGGCGCCAGCCTGGTCGATCACGCGGGGCGGATCGTCGTGGCGCGGGGTGGCGTGGACTTGGTGCTGGCTCTCGACGCGCACTTCGACCTGGAGGGGATCGAGCGGCTGCCGGCTCAGCCGAGCCCGGGCTGATCGACCCGATCGACGATGCCGATGATCACGCTGCGCAGCGGTCCGTTGGGGCCGGTGCCGGTGAGCTGGCGGGCGGAGTTGCCCTCGTCCTCGATCAGCACGGTCTGGCCCATGCCGGCGCCGACGAGGTCGATGGCGATGACGTAGCGCTCGCCGTCCAGGCTGCCGTCCGGGTTCGTGCGGCGGACGAGGAGCTGCTTTTTCCCCTCATAGAAGGGATGCTGGACCGTAGCGACGATGGTGCCGGTGACGCGGCCGAGGAACATGGGAACTCCTGGCCTACGCCGCGTCCGGATCATCGACGTGCTGATCGACGATGCCCACGATGGCGTGGTCGACCGGCACGAAGCGGGGGTGGTGGAGGAGCGCGGCCTCGCGGCTCTTCTCGTAGGTGATCAGATCGCCCTGTCCTGCCTGATCGCTGGCATCGGTGGCCACAAAGGCGCTGCCGGCCGGGGCCAGGGAGGCGGTCAGGGGCTTGACCACGAGGAGCTTGAGGCCCTCCATCTCGGCGGCCTTCTCGGTGGCGACGAGGGTGCCGATGACACGTCCGAGCAGCACGGGGCCCTACCCTTCCTTGCCGAAGAAGCTGGTCTGGGACTCGAAGGCCATCACCACCTCGGGATCGGCGTTGCGGATGATGCTCGCATGGTAGCCCTCCGAGACCCCTCGGGCGAGGGCCTCATCGCTCCGCTCGAGGGCGGCCTCCACGTCGTGGGTCTCGCCCCAGAGGAGCGCGATGGCGTGGCCACCGAGACCATCGGCGATGCGGAGCTGGACCAGGTCCACCCAGGCACCCTTGAGGGCCCGGTCCACGCAGCGGAGCATCGTCGGGCTCGAGGCGGTCTGGAGCACCCCGAGGGTGTCGCCCTCCTGGGTCGTCGGCCATCGGGGCGTGCGGTCGAGGATCGCCGGCGCGATGCGCTCATCGGCATGGGGCAACAGGACCTCGTCGACGAGGGCGCCCCCACAACCCTCCCGGGCCTTGTGGTGAGAGCGCTGGGTCGACTCCACGTCGCCGCCGAAGAGGATGAGGTAGCGCCCGGGCTGCACGGTCCCGCGCGCCAGCACGTCGACGTACGCCTCCTTAGCGAGGGCGTCGAGCGCTACGAGCGCCGGTGGGATCGCACCGACGTCGAGCATCGCCAGGGCCGGGCCGGACGCGGGCACGGGCGGCGGACCCTCAGACGATCCGGAAGTGATCGACCAGGGTGCATCGGCGCCAGCGGCTGAAGCTGCGTGCGTCCGTCAGGCCCTCGCCCGTCGGGCTGGCGATCGTGAAGCTGGTGGGGCCCTCACCGCCGGCGCCCAGGCCGGCGACGCAGGGACCGTTCTTCACGAAGATCGAGCAGTTGCAGTCCCGCGCCATGCGATCGAGGGCCGCGATATTCGTCGAGTGCATCGAGGCGGTGTGGAAGCAGCCCCCCTCCGCACCGATGGCCAGCTCGATGGCCGCACCGACGCTCGGAACCCGCGTCAGCGGCAGGACCGGCATCATCTGCTCGGTCCAGATGAGGGGATGCTCGTTGGGCACCTCGATCAGCACGCACTTGATCTCCGGGCCGGCGTGG
>CAZEHU010000494.1:0-3501 GCA_964511605.1 uncultured Myxococcales bacterium | reverse complement strand
TGTGACCAGCGCAGGGTGCTGGGCTCGATAAAGGAGCTGGTGGAGGCGGGCGCCGACGTGGTGGCCCGCATCGGTCCGCTGATGCCCCTGACCAACGACGACGAGCGCAGCCTCGTCCGCTTGATGCGCGAGCTCCGCCGCCACGGCATCCAGCGGGCGGTGCCCCATTGGATCGAGGATGGGCCCGGCCTCCTGCGCCAGGTAGAGCGCGAGGTGGGCCGCAGCCGCGCACGGATGCTCGACGGCTGGTTCCGCTTGGAGGCCGGCCCACGCCACCGCGACGCCGGCTCGGCGCCGCCGCCGGACCACCTCTTCGATCCCCGTCGCCGTCGAGCGCCCATCGATCCCTCCCACCGCCAGCTCCCGGAGCGCGTGCGCGCCGGCATCTGGACCCGCCTGCAGGCCGCCGCGGATACCGCGGGCCTCGAGCTCCTCCGCTGCCGCTGCACGGCGAGCTGGTCCGAGAGCACCTGCCTCCGGCCGCCCGCGGGCCTCGAGGATCGCAAGCAGCTCTCGCTCTTCGCGGAGTCCGCGTAGGGGATCAGCCAGCGCCTGGCGTGGCTGGAACCGACACGAGCACTCCGTCCTCCAGCCGCGCGGCGGTCAGCTCCCTCCCCCACACGCAGCCGGTGTCCAGCGCAAGGAGGCCGGGCTCGCGGTGCAGGCCGAGCGCCGCCCAGTGGCCGACCACGACGAGCAGGTCGGGGTCTCGCGCGTGGGGCAGGCGCCACCACGGCGTGATCGGCGCCGTGGCGGGCAGGTCTGTGAGCGGGCCGTGGAAGCCGAGGGCCAGCCGCCGATCGGTGTGCAGGCAGCGCGCCCTGGTAAAGAGCGCCAGGGCCGCGACCTCGCGATGGGGCGTGCGGAGCGCGGGAGTCCAAGCCGGCGGGGTCCCGGAGAAGGAGCCAGCGAGGAAGGAGCGGGCATGCCCGTCGGGGCCCTGGAGCAGGGCCTCGACTGCACGGGCCTCAGAGATGGCCTCTTCGGCCGTCCAGCTCGGGTGCAGCCCGGCATGGACCATCAGGCCGGAGAGCTCCGGCGCGTGCGCGGCCAGCGGGCGGTGGCGCAGCCAGTGGATCAGCTCGTCTGAGTCGGGGGCCTCGAGCACATCGTCCAGCCCGTCGCGGGCGTGCAGGGCGGAGCGATCCGCGGCCCCAAGGGCCCGCGCGAGGAGGTAGATGTCGTGGTTGCCCAGGACCACCGTGGCCCGCTCGCCCAGCTCGCGAACGAAGCGGAGCACCCCGGCGGAGTCCGGGCCGCGGTTGACCAGATCTCCGACGAACCAGAGGTGCGCCGGCTCTCCGGCCTCGCGCCTTGCGATCGCTGCGAGCAGCCTCTCGAGCGGCTCGCGGCAGCCCTGCACATCTCCGATCGCCCAGGTCCCCATCGGCTGGGATGGTCTCCCGAGTCCGGTCGCACCACAAGGCCGGTCGCTGCCCACCGGATCGCTGCCGGCCCGCAGGTTGACAGCCCCGCGCGCGCGGCGCGAGGGTCCGGCCACGACCACGACGTCATCCCGCCCCCCACGTCATCCCATCCCCCAGGGAGGAACCCATGAAGGTCTGGAGCGATAGCTTCGCCGACGGTAGCCGCGTCCCGGAGCGCTGCGCCTTCGGCACCCACGATCCCGAGAGCCACGTCGCCCTCGCCGGCAACAAGAACCCGCACCTCGCCTGGAGCGACCTGCCGGAGGGTACTCGCTCGGTG
Organism: uncultured Myxococcales bacterium; assembly: GCA_964511605.1. Lineage (GTDB taxonomy): Bacteria > Myxococcota_A > UBA9042 > PHBI01 > JACKFB01 > CAZEHU01. Next base: position 1,794 of record CAZEHU010000494.1, on the reverse strand, counting down.
GCGATCCTCTGCGTCGATCCCGACGTACCCTCGGTCGGCGACGACGTGAACCAGGAGGGCAAGACGGTCTCGGCCAGCCTGCCCCGCGTCGACTTCTTCCACTGGGTCCACGTCGACCAGGATCCCTCGGTCGGCGCCCTGCCGGAGGGCTCGCTCTCCGAAGGCGTGACCGCCCGCGGCAAGGGCGGCCCGGAGGCCCCCGGCGGCGCCCGCCACGGCACCAACAACTACACCCAGTGGTTCGGCGGCGACGCCGATATGGGCGGCGACTACTTCGGCTACGACGGCCCCTGCCCGCCGTGGAACGACGAGATCGTGCACCACTACGTCTTCACCGTGTACGCCCTCGATGTGGAGCGCCTCGCCCTCGAGGGCAGCTTCGACGGCGCCGCGGTCCAGGCGGCCCTCGAGGGCCACGTGCTCGGCTCCGCCTCGGTGACCGGCACCTACGCCATCAACCCCGACGCGGCGTAGCGACATCCCCCGCGCCAAGCTGTCGCGGGGGCCGGGCGAGCGCACCCTCCTCGGGGTGGTGCACCTCGCGCCCCTGCCCGGCAGTTCGGCTACGGTGGCTCGATGGATCTGATCCTCGACGCCGCCCGCCGGGATGCCGAGCGCCTCAAGCAGCACACCCGCGCCGCCTGGTGGGCCGGGGTCGACGCGGTCGAACCCTCCGGCGCCGTGCGCCGCGCCCTCGACCCGCCGGCCGATCGGGTCGTCGCGGTGGGCAAGGCCGCAGCGGCCATGGCCCGGGGCGCCGCCTCCCGGCTGCCCGCCCTCCTCGAGCAGCCGGGACTCTGCGTGGCGCCCCGCGGTGCCCCGTCCGCGGTGCCGCGCTTCCGTACCCTCACCGCCGGCCACCCCACGCCCGACCGTTCGAGCCTCCGGGCCGCCGAGGAGGTGGAGGCCTACGTCCGCGCCGCCAGCCCCGACGAGCGGATCCTGGTGCTCCTCTCCGGCGGGGCGTCTTCGCTCCTCTGCGCCCCCGCCGAGGGGCTCGAGCTCGACGACCTCGTGGCGGTCCACCAGCAGCTCCTCTCCGCCGGGGCCCCCATCGCGACCATGAACCTGATCCGCCGGCACCTCGATCGGCTCAAGGGAGGCGGGCTCGCCGCCCTGACCGGGGCGCGCATCGACGCCCTGGCTATCAGCGACGTACCCGGCGACGACCCGCTGGTCCTGGGCAGCGGCCCGGTGACCGATGATCCCACCGCCCCGATCGACGCTCGCGAGGCCCTCGAGTCCCTGGAGCTCTGGTCCTCCCTGCCCCCGGCCGCTCGCGCTGCGCTGGACAGGGCGGCCCGCGCTCCAGGGCGCTCCGCGGCGACCTATCGGGTCCTCGCCTCCAACTCCGATGCCCGCCGAGAGGCCAGGCGGGCCCTCGCCGATCTCGGCTACGAGGTCCTCCCCGACGAGGGCTGGCTGGAGGGGGAGGCGCGCGACGCGGGCGTCGCGCTGGCCCGCCGCCTCGAGGCCCTCTGTCCCGGGCAGGGCCTCGTGCTCGGGGGGGAGACCCAGGTGACGGTCCGCGGCGCGGGCCGGGGCGGTCGCTGCCAGGAGCTGGCGCTTTCCCTCGCGGCGCGTGTCGCGCCCCCGATCGAGTGGGCCCTGATGGCTGCCGGGACCGATGGACGGGACGGACCCGAGGCCACGGCGGGGGCCCTCCTCAGCCACGTCGAAGCACCGGCACTCCGCCCGGAAGCGAGCGCCGCCCTCGAGGACAACGACGCGCTCCCCCTGCTCCAGCGAGCCGGGGTCCTCCTCCCCGCGCTCACCACCCATACCAACGTCGCA
>CAZEHU010000493.1:0-3504 GCA_964511605.1 uncultured Myxococcales bacterium | reverse complement strand
CCGCCGTCGATGGTGCAGCCGCCCATGGCGATCGCCCACTTGGGGGAGGGCATCTGATCCCAGAGGTCGCGGACCACCGGGCCCATCTTCCGGCTGATGGTGCCGGCGAAGATCATCACATCCGCCTGCCGCGCCGAGGGGCGGAAGACCCCGGCCCCGAAGCGATCGAGGTCGTACCTCGAGGCGCCGGCGGCCATCATCTCGATGGCGCAGCAGGCCAGGCCGAAGGTCAGGGGCCAGAGCGAGTTGGCGCGAGCCTGGTTCAGGAGGTCCTCGAGCAGCGCGAAGCGCACATAGGGTTGGGCCTCCACGGGGATGGCGGCCCCATCGGAGGCCCGCACCAGCGACGGCGGCACCGAGGCGCTCGTCAGCTCGAGCTCGTCCTTCATCGAGACCCTCCACGAGGCCGTGCCCCGCCCTGGCCCTGGAGGGCGAAGACGCCCTTTCGCCAGGCGTAGAGGATCGCGAGCCCCAGGACGGACAGGAAGATCGTGATCTCGACCAGGTCCCGCCAGGCGAACTCCCCGTAGACCAGCGCGACCGGGAAGAGGTAGAGGATGTCCACCTCGAAGGCCACGAAGATCAAAGCGAACAGGTAGTAGCTGATCGGGAAGCGGATCCAGGCCGAGCCGATAGTGTCGACCCCACACTCATAGGTCTTGGTGGTCGCGGGCCCCTTGTAGCGGGGGCTGATCAGCTTGGGCAGGATCAGCGGCACCGCCCCTACAGCCACGCCGAGGAGAAGGAAACCTCCGAGGAGCTCGTACTCGCTGAGGGTATCCAAGGGTCGTGGGGGCTCGGGTCGGGCGGCCTGGACAGGGGGGGCGCCCCGCCGGAGTCTGGAGCGGGGACGCTCCGGTCGACGGAGTCTGGAGCGGGGACGCCCCGGTCGAGGGAGTCTAGCTGCCAGGGCCCGGGATTCAACCGCGGATCCCGCAGGGGATCGCAGCGCTCTCGAGGCCGCGGGCGCGCGCCTGGGCTCAGGCCGCGAGGTGCCCCGGCGCCGCCACGTTGTCTCCAGCTACGACCGGACCGAGCGGGACGATCGGCGGGGCGTAGATCGGCACCGGTCCCTTGCCCAGGCAGAGCATCACCTGCTGCATCGGCAGCCAGGCCAGGAAGGCCGTCGAGATCGCCGTCGCGATGCTCGTGGAGGCCGCGCCGAACTGATCGTCTGGATCATCGAGGCCGAAGGCATCCTGCATCGCCTTCGCGAGGGGGCTCGGGGACATCTTCGCGAGGCCCGCCGAGGGGAGGGCGATCAGCGGCATAGGGATGTTCGGGATCGGCGGGGCCGTCGGGCTCGGGAAGGTGGCGAAGGCCGGATACCAGGGCAGACCGGGCACGGTCACCTTGGACGCCCACTGAGCGAAGCAGTCCGCTGTGCCCTCGGCCACCGCATCCCGCCAGTCCTTCTCGTTGCCGCTCGCCGAGGGCAGGGACATGGTCTTCATGTCGCTCTCGATGGAGGGTCCGTCGAGGCAGCCCGGGGCGCCGATGGCTGAGACGGCCATCACCTTGAGATCCTGGATCTTCGCCTGGGCGCGCCAGACGTCGAGGGCCGAGGAGAAGCCATCGAGCATCGCGTGGCAGAAGTCCTTGAACTTGCCTCCGATCTCGTTGCACTGATCGACGTGGTACTTGTTGGTCGAGGCCGCGTGGAAGTAGCACATCGGATCCGGCACGACGTTGCGCTCCGCGGGGGCGAAGGCCTCGACGTACATGTCCCCGGCCTCGCCCGTCGGCTGCGACCAGTCCACCGCGAGCTTCTTGTTCTGCCCGACGAAGGTGACGTCGCAGATGGGCTTCATAGGCACGGACAGGGGGGGCATGGGAGACCTCCGCAAGGCTGAGGTACGGACCTCGGGTACAGGGCATCGCCAGGACCGATCCCGACGAGGAATCACCTGGGTCCGCTCGGGACCGACCCTCTGACGCCGCGGCCAGCGCCGGGCCCCAAGGTAGAGCGCACGCCGGGCTCTGGTCAATGTCGCGGACCTTACGGGCTGCGTCCGACTCCGCGGGGCGCTCTGGCGATGCCGCCTGGGGCGCCCCCGGGCGCGATTGCCGGCGCCCCCGGGCGCGATTGCCCCCGGCTGCCCGGCCCCCTACCCTGGAGCCATGAGCACCCCGGAACCCAGGCCGCCGCTGGCTCCTCACGAGGTCATGGCGTGGCTCGAGTCCCTGACTCCGGGGAGGGTGCGGCTGGGCCTCGAGCGCGTGGAGCGGGTGCTGCTGGCCCTCGGCTCACCCCACCTGGACCTGCCGGCCGTCACCATCGCCGGCACCAACGGCAAAGGCTCCACCGCGGCCTTCCTGGCCTCGGTGGCGGAGCACGCCGGCTACCGTGTGGGGGTCTACACCAGCCCCCACCTCGTGGACGTCAGCGAGCGCATACGCATCGCGGGGCCGGGCGGCGGCTGCATCGACCGGAGCGCCCTCGCCGCCGCCGCCACCCTGGTCCGGGAGGCGATGGCGGCCACCGAGACCCGCCTGACCTACTTCGAGGCCTTGACGGCCATCGCGCTCCTCTGGTTCCGCGAGCGAGACGTGGAGCTCGCAGTGCTCGAGGTGGGCATGGGTGGCCGCCTCGATGCCACGGCGGTCGTGCCCTCCCTCGTGAGCGTGCTGACCCCGATCGGCCTCGATCACGAGCGCTTCCTGGGCTCGAGCCTGGAGGCCATCGCCACCGAGAAGGCCGGCATCCTCCGCCGGGGCTCGACCCTCGTCTGCGATGTGGGCGACCACCTCTTTCGCACCGTGGTGGGTCCCCGGGCCTTCGATCTTCGCTGCCCGATCCGCCGCGCAGGCGTCGACTTCCTCCCCCAGTGGCTACACGGGGGCTTCCGCTATCGGGGCTGGCTCCATCGCATCGGCCCCGTCGAGCTCGGCCTCCCGGGCCTCCACCAGTGCACCAACGCCGCGCTCGCCTGCGCCGCCGCCGAGAGCCTCATGGCCCACGGCTTCCGCTTCAAGGCGGTCCACGTCGCGGAGGGCCTGAGGTGTGCCCGCCACCCCGGCCGCCTGGAGATCCGCCCCGCCCATCGCGACGACCGCGGCCTGCCCTGGCCCACGGTGGTGCTCGACGGGGCTCACAACGCGCTCGGCGCGCGCATCCTGGCGCCCCAGCTCCCGCTGTTCGTACCGGGGCGGCCCCGTGTCCTCGTCTTCAGCGCACGCGAGGACAAGGACCTCCGCGGCCTCCTCGCTCCGCTGGCCGCCGAGGTGGACGCGATCGTGGTGACGGCCTTGCCCGGCCAAGGCCCGCCCCCCTTCAATGCTTTCGCGGAGCTGGCCCACGCCGGCCTCGGCGGTCATGGGCCGCGGGTGGAGCTCGAGCCCCACATCCCCAGCGCCCTCGATCGGGCGCGCCGGCTCGCTGGACCCGCGGGGGGCATCGTCGTCGCCGACGGGCTCTCCCTCGTCGGGGGCGTGCTGCCGCTCCTGGCTCCGCCGGCCCCCGGGCGCCTTGCCACCCCCAGGGGGCGTCGAGAGAACCCGCCT
>CAZEHU010000492.1:0-3511 GCA_964511605.1 uncultured Myxococcales bacterium | reverse complement strand
GCAGATCGAGAGCCACCTCATCACCCGCAACTACGAGGGCTTCGGCGGCGCCGGCGGTCCGCGAGTCCGCGGCCGAAGGCGTGGATAGGTCGCGATGAAGCTCATGCTCCTAGGCGCCCCCGGGGCGGGCAAAGGGACCCAGGCCAAGCGCCTGATGGAGGGTCTCGCGATCCCGCAGATCTCCACCGGCGACATGCTCAGGGCCGCGGTCGCCAACCAGACCCCGATGGGGCTCGAGGCGAAGCGCCACATGGACGCGGGTGGCCTGGTGCCCGACGAGGTGGTCATCGGCATCGTCCGCGATCGCCTCGTGGAGCCCGACTGCCGAGAGGGCTATATCCTGGACGGCTTCCCGCGCACCGTGCCCCAGGCCGAGGCCCTCGCCCTGTTCGCGCAGCTCGACGCCGTCGTGGCGGTCGACGTGGCGGAGGACGCGGTGGTCGGTCGGCTCTCTGGGCGCCGCACCTGTTCTGCTTGCGGCGCCATCTATCATGTTGTACACAGCGCGCCCTCCGCCTCAGGGGTCTGCGATCGCTGTGGCGGCGAGCTCTACCAGCGGAGCGACGATAACGAAGCGTCGATCCGGGAGCGACTCAGTCAGTACCGAGAGAAGACGGCCCCCCTCGAGGCGTTCTACGCTGCTCAGGGGGTCCTCGTCCGCGTGGATGGCTTCGGAGAGCCCGACGACGTCCACGCCCGACTCCTCGCGGCGATCGGCCGCGGGAAGGAGTAGGGAGCCATGAAGGTCCGCGCCTCCGTCAAGAAGATGTGCGACAAGTGCAAGGTCATCAAACGCCGCGGGATCATTCGCGTGATCTGCGAGAATCCGCGTCACAAGCAGAGGCAGGGATAGCGCAATGGCACGCATCGCCGGCATCGATCTCCCGCGCACCAAGCCCATCTGGGTGTCGCTGACCTACATCTACGGCGTCGGGGAGACCACGGCCCGCCAGGTCTGCGATCGCGCCCAGGTGGAGCCCGCCACCAAGACCCAGCTCCTCACCGACCAGCAGGTCGTGCGCCTGCGCCAGGTCCTCACCGACGGCTACCGCGTCGAGGGAGATCTCCGCCGCGACACCTCGATGAACATCAAGCGCCTGATGGACCTCGGCTGCTACCGCGGCCTCCGTCATCGTCGCGGCCTCCCGGTCCGCGGCCAGCGCACCCATACCAACGCACGCACCCGCAAGGGCCCGCGTCGTCAGGCCATCAAGAAGAAGAAGTAGGGAGGCGACGTCATGGCACGGCCCAAGGGCGGACGAAAGAAGGTCAAGAAGAACATCCCTCTTGGGGTGGCCCATATTCAGTCGACCTTCAACAACACCATTGTCTCCATCACCGACCCCTCCGGGAACGCGGTGACCTGGTCCTCGGCGGGACGCCGGGGATTCAAGGGCTCTCGCAAGTCCACTCCCTTCGCGGCGCAGCTCGCGGCGGAGGAGGCGGCCCGCGAGGCGATGGACCACGGCATGCGCACCGTCAGCGTGCTCGTCAAGGGCCCGGGCGCCGGCCGCGAGGCCGCCCTGCGCGCCCTGCAGAACGCCGGGCTCCGCGTCACGACGATCCGCGACGTCACCCCGCTGCCCCACAACGGCTGCCGGCCGCCCAAGCGGCGGCGCGTGTAGGTCCGGACCGGACCCCAGGAGAACCACCATGGCAAGGTACATCGGACCGGTCTGCCGGATCTGCCGCCGCGAGGGGCTCAAGCTCTTCCTCAAGGGCGATCGCTGCTACACCGAGAAGTGCGCCATCGAGCGCCGCGCCTACCCGCCCGGCCAGCACGGCCAGGCCCACCGCAAGCGCTCCGACTACGGCGTGCAGCTTCGCGAGAAGCAGAAGGTCCGGCGCATGTACGGCCTGCTCGAGAAGCAGTTCCGCGGCTACTACAAGCAGGCCGATCGCATGAAGGGCGTCACGGGTGAGAACCTCATCCAGCTCCTTGAGCGTCGGCTCGACAATACGATCTTCCGCCTCGGCTTCGCTGTGAACCGCTCCGAGGCCCGCCAGATCGTCCGCCACAACCTGGTGCAGCTCAACGGTCGCAAGGCCAACATCCCGTCGATGCGCGTGAAGCCGGGCGACGTCATCGACGTCAAGACCAAGGCGCGCAAGCACCTCCGGGTGCAGGCGGCCCTCGAGAGCGTCGATCGCCGCGGCGTGCCCCAGTGGCTCGAGCTCGATCGCAAGAACATGCGCGGCACGGTGGTCAACCTCCCCGAGCGCGAGGACGTCACGATGCCGATCGAGGAGCACTTCATCGTCGAGCTCTACTCCAAGTAGCCCTCGGCGGCGCTCGGGCCCCTCGGTCCCGGCGCGGCTCCCCCCGACACCCTGGATCCGGCGCGAGGCCGGATCGCCCCCACCCCCCCCCGCACCGCGAGGCCGTCCATGTACCGGAACTGGCGCGAGCTCATCCGTCCCCGCTCCCTCGAGATCGACCACGGCTCCCTCAATGAGCGCCACGGTCGGTTCACGGCCGAGCCCCTCGAGCGTGGCTTCGGCATCACGATCGGCAATGCGCTCCGGCGCATCCTCCTGAGCTCCGTCCGCGGCGACGCGATCATCGGATGCAAGATCGAGGGCGCCCCCCACGAGTTCACGCACATCCCCAACGTCGTCGAGGACGTGGCGGACATCGTGCTGAACCTGAAGGAGGTCCAGCTCAAGAACGCCTCCGATGCCTCGGACATCATCCTGCACTTCGAGCGTACCGAGCCTGGTGAGGTCACCGCCGGTGAGCTCGCCGCCGGCTCCGACAAGGTGCAGGTGCTCAACCCCGACCAGCACGTCGCCACCATCTCCGAGGGCGGCAAGCTGGTCATGGATCTGCACATCCGCCAGGGCGCCGGCTACGTGCCCGCGGAGCAGAACAAGAACGAGGAGTGGCCGGTCGATACCATCGCGATGGATGCGATCTTCAGCCCCATCCACAAGGTCAACTACCGGGTCACCAATGCCCGCGTCGGCCAGCGCACCGACTACGACAAGCTCGTGCTCGAGGTCTGGACCAACGGCTCGGTGCTCCCCGAGGTCGCTGTGGCGCTCGCCGCCAAGATCCTCAAGGAGCAGGTGCAGATCTTCATCAACTTCGACGAGGACATCGAGCCGGAGATCGAGGACGAGGTCGAGGAGGCCCCGGTCAACCCGAACCTGTACCGCACCGTCGACGAGCTCGAGCTGAGCGTCCGCTCCGCCAACTGCCTGCAGAACGCCAACATCCGCTACATCGGCGAGCTGGTGCAGAAGAGCGAGGCGGAGATGCTGAAGACCAAGAACTTCGGTCGCAAGTCCCTCAAGGAGATCAAGGAGCTCCTCAGCGAGATGGAGCTCGAGCTGGGCATGAAGCTCGACAGCTTCGATCCCGAGAAGGCGGCGGCACCGCAGGACGCGCTGTAGGCCCCCAGGGGCCCGCGGCACCACCAGGAGACGAGTCATGCGTCACCAGAAGACCGGCCGGAAGCTCGGCCGCACCTCCAGCCACCGGGAGGCCATGTTCCGCAACATGGTCACC
>CAZEHU010000491.1:0-3514 GCA_964511605.1 uncultured Myxococcales bacterium | reverse complement strand
GGGCTGTAGGCCCGTGTGGCGTGCGTCGGAGGCCGATCAACGTGTTGATCGGGGCTGTAGGCCCGTGTGGCGTGCGTCGGAGGCCGATCAACGTGTTGATCGGGGCCGTAGTGACTGGCGTCAACTACTCTTGCCGGTCGCGTTGCCTCGAGTAGGATCTCCACTTGAGGCAACGCGACCGGCAGAAGTAGTCGTCGCTGATCAAATCGTGCCCCGAGGAGTCCGTCGGGTGCGCCGCGACAGCGGCGGGGGAAGCCAAGCTCCCCTGGTCCGGGGTCCGGGGCAGAGCCCCGCCTGGCGAGCCCACGACCGATCGGCCTCCCCCCCCCGATCTATCTGGCGCGCCGACCCGAGCGCATGCTGCGGGCCTACCTGGGCGACTACCTCAAAGAGGAGGTGGCGGCCGAGGGCCTGGTGCGGCGCTTGCCGGCCTTCTCCCGCTTCCTCGACATCGCCGCGCTCGCCGACGCCGAGCTCGTGAACGCCAGCTCCATCGCACGGGACTGCGGCGTGTCGGCCCCGACCGTGCGGTCTTACTTCCAGATCCTGATCGATACGCTCTTGGGGCGCTGGCTCCCGGGCTTTCGCCGTCGCCCCAAGCGCCGGGTCATCGCCGCCCCCAAGTTCTCCTTCGCCGATGTCGGGATCGTGAACGTGCTCGCGCGACGCTCCCGCCTCGAGCCCGGCTCCGCGGCCTTCGGCAAAGCCTTCGAGAGCTGGGTCCACCACGAGCTCCTCGTGTGGAACGCCCGCGCGGAGGCGTGGCGCGACCTCGCCTACTGGCGCCTCGCGAGCGGCCTCGAGGTGGACTTCATCGCCGGGGACATGGAGCTGGCGATCGAAGCCAAGGCCACGGGCCGCGTCCACCGCGACCACTTCAAGGGCCTCCGGCACCTCGCCCGCGACCACGAAGAGATGCTGGCCCCCGGCGCCGCGTCGTCGTCAGCCTCGAGCCCGAACCCCGCCTGACCGACGACGGCATCCTGGTCCTCGGCCCCGAGCGCTTCGTCGAGCAGCTCTGGTCGGGCGAGCTGCTGGGGTAGCGCGGCGCGCCAGCCAGGAGGCTACCCGCCCGGCCCCAAGCCCAGCGCCTCGGCGATCGGCGCCAGGGTCTTCGCGAAGCGGATCGGGGTGCCCAGGAAGTCGTCCCCTGGATAGTCGAGCTGGGGGAGCCAGCGGGACAGGGGCGCGTGGGGCGAGAGAGTGTAGTCGCGATCGCGGGGCACCGGCGCGAAGACCTCCCGGCGGGCAAAAGAGGCCTCGCTGATCGGGGGGGCGCCGCGGAACAGAGCGCGGTGGGCCGTGAAGGCGCCATAGAGACCGATGACCTTCCGGAAGCCCGAGATGATGCGCCACTGGCTCGGGAAGCAAGGCAGGAGGCGCTCCTTGAGGGCCAGCTCCTCGTCCGTGAGCTCGATGGCGTGGACCGGCTCCTTGCGCCACGGCGGGAAGCGCATCGCGACGAAGGTCAGCTCGTAGGCCGGCAGCTCGAAGAGCGGCAAGGCGCGCCCGGTCTCGGCAGCCAGGCGGCGCACAGCTCGCGCGGCGTACAGGTGGACGAGGTCGTGCTCGGGGTTGCCGGCCTGGTATGCGAGGGTCCAGACCACGTCGGGCTCGAAGGCGCGCACCTCGGCCTCGATGGGATCCGCCATCATGAGGAAGCGCGAGGGCACGCCGCGGACATGCCCGCGCACCATACGCCCGAAGAGGTCGTAGAGCGCGATCTCCGAGTGCTCGTGGCAGCCCATGCGCTCGAGCCCGATGCCCAGGATCGACATGGCGGCCACGGACTCCGAGAACCGGCGGCGGGCGTAGGCCTCTGGATCCTCGCCGTCCAGGTAGCTCAATCCATCCGAGTTGGTCAGCCAGACCACCCGAACGTCCGGGCCCATACGCTGCAGGAGCCCGGCATAAGGCACCTCGTCGTCGTGGTGGGCCAGCAGCACCAGGTGGCGCCGTCCATCGGCGAAGAGATCCTCCGGGAGCGGGAGCTCGGGGGCGGCCACGATCCGGCGCCTCAGCACAGGTCCGCGGCGTGTCGCTTCACCTTGGCCACCGCCTCCACGATGGCGTCGAGATCCTCCCGCTCTCCCATCAGGTAGGGATAGTGCATCCAGACCGCCTCCTCGTAGGCGGCCCGCGCGGCCACCGGGAACGCAAAGGAGCGCTGGGTCTCCGGGGCCTTGATGCCCTCACCGTAGCGCGGCCGGAGCTGGGGCCAGTGGCGCGTCTCCGCGTGGAAGAGCGGATGGTGGTGCATAGGAACGTAGAAGGTCCCGTCACAGTCGACCCCCTCCGCGGCCAGGGCCGCGAGGAAGCGCGTGCGGGCGATACCGGCGAATTGCTCGCGGTCATAGCGGAGGAGGAGCTGGTAGGCATTGCGCCGCGTGATGCGCTCGTCGCGCTCCAGCGGGAGCAGTCCGCCGACCTCGCGCAGCCCAGCCTCGAGGTGGGCCACGGCCGCTTCGCGCTGCGCTGTGTCCGCCTCGAGGCGCTCGAGCTGCCCGAGCAGCACCGCCGCCTGGAACTCGCTGATGCGCGAGTTCAAGCCGAGCACATGGCCTCGGAAGCCGTCGTACCCCGGCTCCTTGCGGCCGCAGTTGACGACCCAGTGGCAGCGCGCGGCGAGCTCCTCGTCGCTGGTGATCACGATGCCCCCCTCGCCGGAGGTCATCAGCTTGGAGACCTGCAGCGAGTAGCTGCCGATCTGCCCCCACGAGCCGGCGCCGCGGCCCCGCCACTTCGCCCCATGGGCGTGGGCGCAGTCCTCGATCATCCAGAGGCCGTGGCGCTCGCAGATCGCCCCGAGCGCGTCGAGATCTGCCATCTGGCTGCCCAGGTGCACCGGGATGATGCCCTTGGTGCGCGGGGTGATCGCCGCCTCGACCGCCTCCGGATCCATGCACCAGGAGTGGGGCTCCACGTCCACGAAGACCGGGACCCCGTTCTGGTGGATCGGCGCCGCGCCGGTGGCGATCCAGGTGTAGGTGGGCACGATGACCTCGTCGCCCGCCTCGAGGTCGAGCGCCATCAGCGCCACCTCGAGCGTGACCGACCCATTGGTCGCACAGATGCCGTGGGCTGCGTCGTGGGCGTCGGCGAACCCCTGCGCAAAAGCCGCGGCCTTCGGCGAGGGCTCCGGGTAGCCGCCCCACGCGCGGGACTCGAGGACCTCGATCAGGCCACGTCGTTCGGTCGCCGAGAACTGCGGCCACGGCGCGGCCACGGGCTCGGCCCGGACCGGCGTGCCGCCCAGCAGGGCCAGCTCACTCATGAGGCCTCTGTATCCCCCCTCGGTGGGGAAGGGAAGCGTTCCCCCACCGGCCCGCTCGCCTCTCTGAGAAGCGGACGGGCGGCTCAGCCCGGGATCAGCCCCCGCTCCTGGAGCCGCGCGAGCAGCTTGGCCGCCGTACCGACATCGCCCACCAGGGGATGCGCCAGCAGGGCCCGCCACGCGGCCTCCGGCGAGGGCTCGAGGGCGCAGCGGATCGCGAGGCGCTCGTACGCTTTCACC
>CAZEHU010000490.1:0-3526 GCA_964511605.1 uncultured Myxococcales bacterium | reverse complement strand
TCGTGCGAGCGCCTCGGCGACGGGGGCCTGCTCGCTCTCCACCCGGACGAGGGGCACAGTGCCTCGCTGGTGGTCTGGATGGTGTAGAGATCGCGGAAGACCCGGGCCAGGTCCTCGACCGCCACGCTCGCGTAGTAGCTGGCGTGCTCGCTGGGCACCTCGACCGGCTCGATGGAGACCGGGCCGAGGTCCACATCGGGGCCGGAGGCCTGGCGTGCCTCGCGAGGGACCCGCTCCACATCGGGGAGGACCCGATAGGGCAGCGCCTGGCTGTGTCGCGGCCACTTCACACGCTCGCGTCGTGCGAGCGCCTCGGCGACGGGGGCCTGCTCGCTCTCCACCCGGACGAGGGGCTCCATCACCTCCCGCACCGTGAGCCGCTCCTCCGGGGCCTGGACCAGAGCGGAGGCCGCTACCTCCTCGTACTCCGGCGGCTTGCGCAGGAAGATCGCGACCGACTGCACGTCCGGGTAGTAGCGCTCGGCGCAGGCGAGGTAGCGGGGGGCGTCGAGGTGGAACCCCTCGAGGGCCCGGCCGAGGCCGAGGTAGACCAGGGCCACCGCCATGTCGCGGCGGATGCAGCCCACCTTCTCCACCGAGTCGGTGGGGGCGCAGCTCACGGGCTTCGAGCCCCAGTGCTTCTCCACCGCTCCTGCGAGGGGCTGGATTCGCTCCGCGAGGATGCCGCGCATACGCCCGACGAGGCGGTGTCGCACCTCGAGGTCGCCGGTCAGGCGGATCGCTTCGTAGGTCCGCTGCAGCTCGCCCACAGCGAGGTGCAGGCTGCGCGCCACCGAGCGCTCCTCGGCCAGGGGCGCGGCGGCCGGGGGCTCCGGCTCGGGATCGACCCTCTTCTTCCGCTTCGCCCCGATCTCCGGCGCGGAGGTGAGGAGGAGACCCAGGGCCAGTCCGCCGATGAGTCCGCGGAGGAGGCGAGCGCTCATGGGCGGCCTCCCTCGGGCGGGGGTTCGGGCCTGCCCTGGCTCTTGCACAGGGTGTCGAGAACGCGGCGCCGCAGGGAGCCGGAGGCCGTGGTGCGGCCGAGGGCCTCGAGGCCATCGACGGCCTCCTCGAGGACCGAGCAGCCCTCCGGATCGGAGGGGAGGATGACGCCCGCCACCTCGACGAACCACTCCGTGCGCCCGCGGGTCCGCATGATCACCTCCAGGGACCAGCGCGCGTCGGTGAGGGCCACGTCGCGTGCGGCGATGCGGTCGGCGAAGGTCTCAGTGAGCTCTCCATACCCCAGGGCCACGCGGTTGGCGACCAGGTGCACCGCGCGCTCGTAGAGCTCGGCGGCCCGATCGACGTCGGTGGTGGACACGAGGCGGGCCGCCCGCAGCCAGCTCCTCTCTTTGCCGCTCCAGTCGAAGCCGGCGTCGGTGAGGGTCGGGATCCGCGAGAGGGCACCCGCCCCGTCGCCCTCGGCCTCGAGGTGCTCGAAGAGCGCGTCGGTGGCCGCGCCGTACGCGGCCCGTGCGTACTCCGCCATCGAGATGCCGGGCACCCCCAGGCGGAGGGCGAGGCGTACATCCTCGATGGCCCGGTCGAGCCACCGGAGGCGCTCGGGCCCGGACCCCGGGAAGCGAGCGCGGAGCTCGCCCCTCTCCAGGTGGAGCATGGCTCGCACGCCGGGCTGGGCGCGGTGCACGGGGCTGGTGAGGGCGAGGGCGTCGGTGAAGCGGCGCTGGGCGTCTTCGAAGGCGCCCGCGTCGCCGCCGACCACCGCCGCGAAGCCCTCCCACGCCAGGAAGCGCAGCGCGCCCGCGCCGACGTTCTCACCGTCGAAGTAGGTGGCCAGCGCCAGGGAGCGGCTGCGCCGGAGGGCCTGGTCGAAGGCGCTCAGGGTCTCTGGGGCGAGGGTCGCAGGGGCGTTCTGTCCGATCCAGCGCACCCGGTCGTGCAGGAGGCGGGCGTGCAGCGCCAGCTCCCGCAGGTGATCCCGATCTTCGACCGCGGCCTCCATCGCCGCCGCGAGGCCGAGGATCATCGCCTCGGCCATCGCCGCGCTCTCCTTGACCGTGGCCTCGGTGGGCGCGTAGTCCACCGCCACGATGGCGTCCAGGAGGGCTCGGCTCTCTGTGTCCGGCCCCTGGGAGAGCAGGAGCATCGTGAGCATCGCGCTGCCGAGGGCCCCGCTCATCGATACTCCTGCAGGCGGGGCTCGCAGGCGCCAGCCTCGAGGCGTCCATCCCAGACGGGGGCCAGCGCGGCGCGTACGTAGGCCAGGTCCCCCACGTCCCGCAGCAGACCAGCGAGACCGAGGGCCACGTCGCAGAGGCTGCGTCCGAGGAACTTCCGGTGGAAGGCCGGGCCGTCGAGGATCACGGGCCAGGCGCAGCGGCGGCAGGTCCTCGGCTCGGCCACGCTGGCGGCGGGCACCCGAGGGCACTCCTCGTCGGGGACGGCGTCGGGGATCCAGGTGAGCACGGGGTCCTGGGTACGCTGCACGATCCAGTCGAGGCCGCGCCGTCCCAGGTCCCGGGCGCGATCGTAGTGGGTGGCGCCCATCTGGTAGCGATTCGACGCGAAGCGGAGCAGGAGCTCCCCCCGCTCGAGGAAAGGGAAAGGGACGTCGACGTAGCTCTCGAGGGCCCGGATGAGGTCGAGGCGCGCGGCGCCGTCCCCCTCCTTCTCGAGGATGTCGACGAGGTCGAGGAGGGCCGTGCCGTAGCGGGCACGGGTGCGGCTGCGGATGCACTCCGCCTCCTCGCTGTACCAGCGCGCGGGGCCGGCCTCGCCGGCGAGCGCCCCGCGGGCATCGGCAGCGTCGAGGGCCTTGGTGGCGGTGCCGAGGGCGCGGCGGGTCAAGGCCATGTAGCGGGTCGGGTCGCCGGGATAGGGCCGGACCACCACGTCCAGGCCGCTCTCCGGCGGGGGGATGTACTCGAAGACGAGGCCGTAGGTGCCCAGCATCTCGCTGTGCCGGACCAGGATCTCCCCGCGGGCGAGGCCTGAGGCCTCGGCGATGGCGGCCGCCCGCTCGGCGGGGGACGGGGCCGTCGCGTCGTCGGCCGCCGGCAGGATGTAGCCCTCCGAGATGGTGGCCTGGGCGCCCACCGCCTCGGCGGCCAGGCCGTAGAGCCGATCGGCCAGCTCGAAGACCTGCTCGTTGGTGGACCAGTCCACCGTCTCGGCGGTGCCCAGCTCGTACCAGCGGGCGTGCAGGGCGATGGCGGCGAGGCGCAGGCTGCCGGCCAGGAGGTTCTCGCCGCCGAAGAAGCTGGCATGGGCCCAGTCTCGGCCTCGCTGGCCCATGGCGGCGGCGAAGCCGGGCAGGTAGCCGTCGCTGAGATCCTCCGGCAGGGCGCTCAGGGCCCGGAGGGTGTCCAGGGCGGAGCGCCGGGCGGCGTCGAGCCCGCCCCGGAGCCCCGGCGCCGGGGGGACGTGGATGTGGCGGGCGCGGTCGGCGGCCGAGCGGACGAGGGGCACGATCTCCACGACGCGCTCGGGCTCGCCGCCGTGGCGGGCGGCCACGCCGACCGGGTCGACGGCCTACGCCTTCTCGGCCCGGGGGCCGATCGTC
>CAZEHU010000489.1:0-3532 GCA_964511605.1 uncultured Myxococcales bacterium | reverse complement strand
ATGGCGGAAGACACCCCGACGACGACCCCCGAGACGAGCCCTCCGGCCGCGCCCGAGCCGCCCGATGCCTCGCTGGTCGAGCGCACTCTCCAGACCTGGCAGACGCTGCCTCTGCAGCGCCAGCGCGCGGTCGCCGGCGGTGGCCTCGCGGTGCTGGCGCTCCTCGGCTGGCTCATCTACTCCGGCGCGACTGCGCCCCGCTGGGTACCGGTCTCGCGCGACATGCTCCCCGAGGATCAGCAGGCCGCGACCGAGTCCCTCGCCGGTGCCCAGATCCCATTCCGCTTCGCCGCCGGGGGCACGATCCTCGTGCCCGACGAGTCGATCCACCAGGCGCGCATCCACCTGGCCACCAGCGTGCTGCCCTCGGGCCGCAAGCCCGGCTTCGAGCTCTTCGACGAGAGCGAGCTGGGCCGCTCGACCTTCACCGAGAAGGTGAACTACCACCGGGCCCTCGAGGGGGAGCTGAGCCGCACGGTCCAGGCGATCCGCAGCATCGAGCGCGCACGTGTCCACCTCGTCATGCCCGAGCGCCGCCTCTTCGAGGAGGATCAGGCGAGCGCCAGCGCCTCCGTCGTGGTGACCCTCAAGCGTGGCGCGGAGCTCGATCCGCGCCAGGTGCAGGCGATCCGCCAGCTCGTCGCGGGAGCGGTCGAGCGGCTGGACTCTCGTATGGTCAGCGTCGTCGATCAGTACGGCAAGATGATCTCCCGCGGCGACGACGAGGGTCTGAAGAGCGCCGCCGCCATGGCCCAGCGAGCCCGCTTCGAGAAGAGCCTCGAGGCTCGCGTCGTCGCGCTGCTCGAGCCGGTGGTCGGCCGAGGCCGCGTCAAGGCCCAGGTGGCCGCCGAGATGGACTTCTCGCGGGTGGTCGTCACCGAAGAGAAGTTCGATCCCGACAGCCAGGTCGTCCGCTCCGAGCGCGAGCGGACCGAGAAGAAGGAGACGAACCAGAACGCCGCCGCCGGACCGCCGGGTACCGCCTCCAACGTGCCGGATCGGGCCGCGGCCGCGAACCTGCCGGCCCCGGAGCCCCAGACCCAGGAGAAGCTGGATCACATCAAGAACTACGAGCTCGATAAGGTCTCCCGCCGGAAGGAGCAGCCCCACGTCCGCGTGGAGCGCCTCTCGGTCGCTGTCGTGCTCCACGCTCCGGCCGACGCCGCGCTGACTCCCGAGCAGCTCGCGAACTACGAGTCCCTCGTGGCCCGCGCGGTGGGCGCCGATCCGGAGCGTGGCGACGCCATCGAGGTGGCCGCGCTGCCCTTCAACGTGCTGCCCGAGGAGCCCGAGGAGCCCCAGGTCCTCCCCTGGGAGGATCCCATCATCGTGGCCAGCGTGGTCTCGGGCTTCTTCCTCCTGTTGGCCACCATCGGCCTGGTGCTCTTCCTGAGGGCCCGCAAGCGCCGCCGCTTGCTCGCGGAGGCCGAGGAGGCCGAGCGCCTCGAGGCCGAGCGCATCGCCCGCCTCGAGGCCGAGTCCCAGATCGTCGCGCTGCCTGCGCCGCCCCCTGAGGCCCGTGTGCTCCAGGAGAACATCCGCAACCTGCGCCAGCGGGCCCGGGACCAATGCGACGAGGACATCCGCCGGACCGCCACGGTGCTCAGCCGCTGGCTGCGTGAGAGTCCGTCCCAGCAGGAGGAAGCGGCATGAGCGACGAGTCCGCAGCGGCCCTCGAGGCCGAGCCCACCGAGCTCGACGACGCGCACGCGCCCGACCTCGACCCTCGTGATGATAGCGCACGCAAAGCCGCGATCGCCCTGATGGTCCTGGGTGATGATGTCGCTCGAGAGCTCTTCCGCCTCCTGCCCGACGAGCAGATCGAGACCCTGCTGGGGATCTCCGAGTCGCTCCAGGACGTCAGCGCCGAGGAGGTGGTGGACGTCATGCGTGAGCTCACCGACGAGGTGGACATGGAGGTGACCGGGGTCTCCGGCCGCAGCGCCATGATCCGCTCCGCGGCGGTGGATGCCTTGGGCCGCGATGCCCTGAGCGCGATCCTCGGCCGGGACTCCGGCGGGGCCACCGATCAGCTCCAGCGTGCCGCCGCGGCCGACGCCGTCGCGTTCGCGCAGACCATCGCGCGGGAGCATCCGCAGATCATCAGCGTCGTGCTCTCGATCCTCGAGCCGGAGACCGGCGGCACCGTGCTCGGCGAGCTGCCGCCCCACGTGAAGACCGACGTGGTCCGGCGTGTGGCGAACCTGCGCGCCATCCCGGCCCAGATGCTCGCCGAGGTGGCCGAGATCATGGGACGCGAGATGCGCCCACCGGAGCAGAGCGGCCCGCTGAAGATCGACGGCACCCATACGGCCGTGGACCTCCTCAAGCAGGTGGGGGCCGACGACGAGCAGCACATCTTCGAGGAGCTCGAGCAGCGGGACGAGGAGCTCGCCGAGGAGCTCCGAAACCTCATGTTCGTCTTCGAAGACATCCTGCGGCTCCACCCGCGCGAGGTGCAGCTCATCCTGCGCGAGGTCGACGGCCAGCAGCTCGCTCTGGCCCTCAAGGGTGCCTCGCCGGAGAACAAGGAGTTCATCCTCAGCAATATGTCCTCCCGTGCCGCCCTCATCGTCATGGACGACCTCGAGGCCATGGGACCCGTCAGCCGCGCCCAGGTGGAGCAGGCGCAGCGGGAGATCATCGCGGTCATCATGCGCCTGTCCGAAGAGGAGAAGGTCAACCTGCGGCCCGGGGACACCGTGTGATCGGCGGCTCTCCCGAGCGCGGATCCGACGACGCCCCCTTCGGTGTCGCTCGCGAAGACGTCTCCCCGGCCCCCTGGTCGGGCACGGAGGTCGTGGTGACCCCGTGGCCGCCCCCGGAGATGCTGCGGGCGAGCTCCGAGCCCCCGCCGGCTCCCGAGCTCCCTCCAGCCCCGACCTCGGACGCTCAGGCCGGCGCGCAAGGGGCCCCACAAGCCGAGGCCCTCGTCGAGGCGCCGCCCGACGAGATCACGGAGCCGACGACCCCACCGGAGGTCCCCGCCGAGCCCGAGATCGAGCCGGAGCCGGTCGAGCCCCGCGAGCGCGACGATTGCCCGAAATGCGAAGCCCTGCGGGAGGATCACGAGGCCGCGCTCACGGCGCTGCGCGAGGAGCTCGAGCGCCCCATGGCCCGCGCAGCCGCGGCGCTGGAGCATACGGCCTCCGAGCTCTCGGACGGCTTCTCCGGGGTGGTGGTCGACCTGGCGCTCCGGCTCGCTGAGCGCATCCTCGAGCGCTCCGCGGAGCTGGACCGCGATCTCCTCGTCCGCACGGTCGATGAGGCCGTCCGCCTCGCGGGGCCCTTGCACGAGATGACGCTCCGGGCCCACCCCGACGACGTGCAGCGCCTCCGCGAGTACGTGCCGGACATGGCCTCTTCGTTGAGCGGGCGGCCGGTCCAGGTGGTGGTGCAGCCTTCGGAGGACGTGGAGCTGGGCACCTGCATCGTGCTCTTCGACGAGGGCATCGTGGATGCCCGCTGGTCCGAACAGCTCGAGCGCCTCCGGGATGCCGTGTCCCGAGCCCTCATCGCGGATCCCGAGGAG
>CAZEHU010000488.1:0-3539 GCA_964511605.1 uncultured Myxococcales bacterium | reverse complement strand
GTCCAGGCCCCCCGGAGGCAACAAGGGCCGCCGCAAGGACAAGCCCCGGGTGCCCGCCAAGGGGGTCCGCGAGCTCGAGCGCTGGCGCCTCGGCCCTCGCGCGGGCCTCGAGTTCGCGATGCTCACCGGGGACTTCAACCCGGTCCACTGGGTGCGCCCTTACGCTCGCGCCGCCGGATTCCGCAGCACGATCCTGCACGGCTTCGGCACCCTCTCCCGCACGGTGGAGGGCCTGAACCGGGTCCTGGCCTGCGGCGATATCGACCGCCTCCAGACCCTCTCGGTGCGCTTCACCCGCCCCCTCGTCCTGCCCGCGAAGGTCGGCCTCTATGTCGACGATGCCGGTGGGGTCTGGGTCGGCGACGCCCCGGGCGGACCCGCCTACATGACCGGCCGCTATACCCTGGCGACCAAGGAGAGCGCTCCATGAGCGACTACCTCGTCCAGCTCGGACAGAGCCCCCAGGCCCGGCGCGTGATCAAGCAGCTCGGCCTGCCGATCCCCCTGCCCCAGAAGCTCCGCCGGGCCCGCGGCCCCTGGGAGGATCGGCCCCTGGCCGATGAGGACGTCGTCGTGGCCTCCGGTCCCGACGGCGAGCTCACAGGTCCCATCGCCGATACCCTCGCGGAGGCCGGTGCCCATCCGGTGCTCTTGCCGGGGACCTCCCCCACGCCCTTCGGTCCCCCCGGGGAGGCCTGGGGTCGCCCGGCGACCTTGCTAGCGAGCGAGGCGCCCTCCGACGACGTGCGGCCCCACGCCCTCGTCTTCGACGCCTCCGGGCTCGATCGGCCCGATCAGCTCGGCAGCCTGCACGACTTCTTCCACCCCTGGGTCCGCCGCCTCGGCCCCAATGGCCGCGTCGTCGTGCTCGGCCGGATCCCCGATGGCATCCGGGATCCCGCCAAGGCCGCCTCCATGCGGGCTCTCGAGGGCTTCATCCGCTCCCTGGCCAAGGAGATCGGCCGCGCCGGCGCCACGGCCAACCTGGTCTACGTGGCCTACAAAGCCGAGCGCCGGCTGCCGGCCCTCCTGCGCTGGCTGCTCTCGACACGCTCGGCCTACGTAACCGGGCAGCCCTTCGGCCTGACGCGCACCGTGAAGACCCAGGCCGTGCCTCGCTGGGTGCGCCCCCTCGAGGGGAAGGTGGCCCTGGTCACCGGCGCGGCTCGGGGCATTGGCAAAGAGACGGCCCGTGTCCTCGCGGCCGAGGGCGCCAAGGTCGTGGTGCTCGACCGCCCCGCGGATGACGGCCCCGCCAGCAAGACCGCTCGCGAGGTCGGCGGCTCGCTCCTCCTCTGCGACGTCTCGACGCCCGAGGCCCCCACCACCATTGCCCATCACCTCGTCCAGGAGCACGGCGGGGTCGACATCGTGGTCCACAACGCCGGGGTCACGCGCGACAAGACCTTACGCAATATGGATCGGGAGCGCTGGGATCTCTGCGTCGACATCAACCTCTCCGCTGTGGTCCGCATCACCGATGCCCTGGTGGCTGGGCCGCTCATGGACGATGGCCGTATCATCTGCCTCTCCTCCATCGCCGGCCTCGCCGGCAACTTCGGCCAGACCAACTACGCGGCCTCCAAGGCGGGCATCACCGAGTTCGTCCGCAGCCTGGCCTCGTCGATGTCCAAGAGGGGCGTCACGGTCAACGCCATCGCGCCGGGCTTCATCGAGACCCGGCTGACCGACGCGATCCCGCCGGTCCAGCGCGAGGTGGCCCGCCGGCTCTGTGCCCTCGGCCAGGGAGGTGTGCCCCAGGACATCGCCGAGCTGGTCTCCTTCCTCGCCAGCCCGGGGGGCGCGGGCGTCACCGGGGATACCCACCGTGTCTGCGGCGGCAACTGGGTCGGCCGATGAGCGCCTCCCGCGCCGCCGGAGCTGCCCCGCGGCGTCGCGCTGTGGTGATCTCAGGGGTCCGAACCCCCTTCGTGCGGGCCTTCAAGGAGCTCATCAAGCTCGACACCATCGACCTCGGTGTCGCGGCGGCCGGTGCGCTCCTCGAGCGCACCGGCCTCGACCGCACGACCCTCGACGGGGTGGTCTGGGGTGGGGTGATCTTCCCGGGCACCGCGCCCAACGTGGGCCGCGAGATCGTGCTGGACCTGAAGCTGCCGCCCTCCGTGGAGGCGTTCACCCTCACCCGTGCTTGTGCCTCTGGCCTCCAGGCCATCACCTCGGCCGCGTCCGCCATCGAGCGGGGCGACGCCGACGTGATGATCGCCGGCGGCTCGGACTCCACCTCCAACGCGGAGATCAAGCTGCCCCAGAAGGTGGTGCACGCCCTCGCACCCCTCGCCCTCGGTAAACCCAAGCCGGCCGACTATCTGTCGGTGCTCAGCCAGCTCATGCCCTTGAGCGAGATCCTGCCCCAGCGCCCCCGCATCGCGGAGCGGACCACCGGCCAGCTCATGGGCGAGGCGGCCGAAGAGATGGCGCGGCGGAACGGGATCGCCCGCGCCGATCAGGACGAGTTCGCGGCCCGCAGCCACCACCGGGCCGCGGCCGCCATCGCCAGCGGGCGCCTGGCTCGTGAGGTCGCGCCGGTGACCGCCGGCGGCAGAGAGATCGCCGTGGACACGATGGTCCGCGCCGACACCTCGGTGGACAAGCTCTCTGGCCTGCGCCCGGTCTTCCGCAAGGATGGCAGCCTCACGGCGGGCAACTCGTCGGGCCTGACGGACGGAGCCTCGGCGGTCCTCCTGATGGAGGAGCAGGCGGCGAGGGCCCTCGGCTACACTCCGCTGGCCGCCTTCCGGAGCTGGTCCTACGTCGGGGTGGACCCGGCGGATCAGCTCCTCATCGGCCCCGCCCTGGCGATGCCCAGGGCCCTCGAGCGGGCGGGCATGGAGCTCGCGGACGCCGACCTCGTCGACATGCACGAGGCCTTCGCGGCTCAGGTGCTCTGCATCGTCAAGGCCCTGGGCTCTCGCGGCTTCGCCACCGAGCGCCTCGGTCGTACCCGGGCCGTCGGCGACATCGATCCCGCTCGCCTGAACGTGCACGGGGGATCGGTGGCGCTCGGCCATCCTTTCGCCGCCACCGGCGCGCGCATGGTCACGACGATGGCGAACGAGCTGGTGGACAGCGACAAGGAGATCGCCCTGCTCGGCATCTGCGCCGCGGGCGGCCTCGGGGCCGCAGCGGTCATGGAGCGGGTGGAGTAGTCGCCCTCCTGGGGGGTGTCCCCCGGGGGATCGTCACGCTCAGCCTCCGCTTCGCCGCGGAGGCTGAGCGTGGCTCTACGCCGAGGCGTGCTGCTGGTAGCGCTGGATCGCCAGGTCGCGGGCCGAGTCGTCGTAGGTGGCCGGGCAGGCGATCATGGCGGGCACGTGGCCGTCGCCCTCCGGGTTCATGCGCACGTAGCGGCCGTCGACCATAGCGAGGGTGCCCTCGCCGTCGAGGTCGACGATCGCGGCGCTGGCGCCACCGGACAGGGTCAGGACCTCCTGCACGCTCTTGAACGTGAACTGGTTGGTCCTCTCCTTGACGACCTCGCCCTTCTTCTCGTGGGCGAGACGTGCGCGCTTGGCTCCGGG
>CAZEHU010000487.1:0-3544 GCA_964511605.1 uncultured Myxococcales bacterium | reverse complement strand
AGCGATGGTGGCGGAGAAGACGTACTCCCGGTCGTCCTCGTCGAGCTTGTGATCCACGAGGGTGGCTGTTCCGATGCGGACCGAGAGGCTCTCGGGCACCGGGAGCTCGTCGACGTGGAAGCGGATGTGCACCTCGGAGCCCGGGCGGGCCCAGCTCCCGGTGGCGAGGGGCGAGCTGGGGAGCTCCTCGTCGGTGATGAGCGAGACGATGGTGGCCTCGGAGATCACGATGGGGGTCGCGTCCACGTCGAGCTGATGCTCGAGCCCGTCCTCGCTGCCGAGCACGTGGCCGTCGGTGCCGTTGCCGACAGCGTCCACGAGATCCACCGAGAAGCGATACCGGCCAGCGGCCGCGCCCTCCGTGAGCGTGGTACGCCAGCGATAGGCGTTGGAGGCGCCGATGCGCTCGGGGGGATCGAAGAGCGGCGGCTCGGACTGACCCTCGAGGGGCTCGACCTCGAGCAGGGCCGAAGCGGGGAGCTCTCCGAGGGGCTCGTGGAGGTTCACCGCCACCTCGACGAGCTGGCCAGCATACGCGGCAGGTGGAGTCACAGACGACGAGAGCACGATGGGGCCGCTGCCGTCCCGATAGGTGGAGGCGCTCACCACCTGGGAGGGGTAGCCGAAGCCGTCGACGAAGCGGGCGTAGACCGAGTACAGCCCGTCGCCGTCGAAGGGCACACCCTCGGTCAGATCCCAGCCCTCGAGCTCGCAGGTGAGCTCGCCGGGCGCCTCCGGCCCGGTGATGCAGTCCAGCTCCTCGACCGAGAGCTCACGGAGGCCAGCGGACATGCCCGGATCGTTCGCGAGCACGAGGGAGGCCATCGCGCTGGCATGGGTGACGACCGTCACGCTCTTCGCGGAGGACCACGGGATGCTGACCGGCGCGAGCACACCACCGCTCCGGAGGGCGAGGCTCGGCGCGATCGCCTCGGTCTCCGGGCGCTGGAGCTCGATGGCCACGGGCGCTGACGTGGTGGCTCCGGCCGCTACGGCGAAGGGCTCGGAGAGGCCGAAGTAGAGCACGTCGAGCGATGGGCTCTGGCCCGCGCGCGCCTCGACGATCACGACCCGATCGGGGCCATTGGCCACCGCGTCCATGGTCAGCTCCACGGCGCTCTCCGGGGCCCAAGCGACCGGGCCCGCGGAGGCGAGGATGGGGCCGGGCGCGGCGGGGTCTCCGGCGCGCTCCTCGACCCGCACCCAGACGTGCACTGCCTCGGTGGGTGGTGGGCTCCAGGTAAAGGCGATAGCGACGACGCCCGGCTCCGAGGCGGCCTCGCAGGCTGCGCTCGGCGCGGCTGCGATCGCGACGACGAGCACGAGGGTTTGCCAGCAGGGCGGGGGGGCAGGCAGGGAGCTCATGACGATCCCCCGTAGCACGAAGCCCGCTACCGTTGACAGCGGCGCTCCGTCGGAGGACCGTGGACGCCCCGAGAGCGGAGGAGGATCAACATGATGGCGGCTCCCGTACGCCTGGCCCTGACGACCCTTCTGGGCCTGACCCTGATCGGCTCGCCCGCGCTGGCGGCCGAGGGCGAGGGTGGCGGCGACGCCCCCGCAGCCGCCGAGGGCGCGAAGACGAAGATCGTCGTCTACAAGCTGCAGGCAGAGGAGGGGCTCGAGAGCCTCGCGGAGCAGATCTCGGACGAGATCCTGCTCCACCTGGCCAAGCAAGCGGGCCTCACGGTGATCGGCGAGAGCGAGATCCAGGTGATGCTCTCGCACGAGAAGGACAAGTCGACCCTCATGTGTGAGGACGAGCAGCGCTGCCTGGCGAAGCTCTCCGAGGCGATCCAGGCTGAGAAGGTCATCACCGGCCGCCTCGGCAAGCTCGGCGCGACGCACCTGATCACCCTGAAGCTGGCCGACGCCGCGCGAGCGGTGGTGGAGGGCGGTGAGTCCGCCGAGGCCGAGAAGCCTGCCGAGCTTCGCAACGCCACCCTCGAGGCCGTCGATCGCCTGCTCGGCCTCGCCGAGGGCGGCGCGGCCGCCAAGTTCGAGATGGAGATCGGCGAGGAGGGCGTCAGCGCCGCCGTCATCGACCTCGATCCCCATGGCGTGCCCGACTCCCTCGGGGACAGCCTGACCCAGCTCCTCAGCCTCGAGCTCAAGAAGTACAAGGGCCTGTCGGTCATCAGCCGCGACGAGATCCAGACGATGCTGCGCTTCCAGGCGGACAAGCAGGTCCTGCAGTGCAAGAGTGACACCTCCTGCCTGGTGGAGATCGGCGGCGCGCTCGGTGTGGACTACCTCGTCAGCGGCTCGGTCGGTCAGCTCGGGGATGCCTACGTGGTCACCCTCAAGCTGATGGACGTTCACGAGGCGCGGGTGGTGAACCGCGCCTCCGAGACCTTCCGTGGGCCTGAGACCGAGCTCGCGACCGTGCTGCGAGTGACCGCGTCGATGCTCCTCGGCGCCTCCCTCGGCGGCAATGGCACCCTGATGGTCCGGGCCAACGTGGACGAGGGCGAGCTCAGCCTCGACGGCGCGAAGCCCGTGGCCTTCCCGATCACCGATCCATTCGGGGACGTGCTCGCCGGCAAGCACGCGGTCAACCTTCGCTCCGAGGGCTACTACCCCCTGTACCAGGAGACCTACGTGCTCGGCGGCCAGCAGACCATGTTGCGCCTCAGCCTCGAGGAGATCCCGGTGCCCTGGTACAAGCAGTGGTGGCCCTGGACGGCCCTCGGGGTCGTGATGGCCGGCGGCGTCACCGCCGTGATGCTGGCCAACCAGGAGGAGCCCGCCGGCTCCGTGAGCGTCACCATCAAAGGCAGCGAGGAGTAGGAGGCCGTACCGCATTGGGGCGTCGAGACGCCGACGAGACCATGCATGCGGTACAGCCTCCAAGGACGCCGAGGTCTTCGGGGCTCCGCTCCGCGCTCCTCGACCTATCCTGAGCCCCGCCGGCGCCGCAGCGGAGGCAACGTGTAGGTGCCCTCCTCGGTGGCCTCGACCTTCGGGGGCACGCCCGTGGTCTCGAAGCGGGCATCCACCTCCCCGAGGCTGCCCCAGAAGGGGATGAGCGGGGGCTCGGCGATCATACGGGTGACGAGCTCCTCCCGGCACGAGGCGTCGCTGTAGCGGCAGGGATGGATGTATACGGGGATGCGTCGCTGGCCCGCGGCGCGAGCATGCACGGCGCCCAGGTAGACCCGCTCCATCGCCCGATCCCCAAGGGGCAGGCAGCCGATGGTGACGCAGTCGCCGTGGATGAAGATGTCGCCCCCCAGGCTGCCCCCTCCGGGCCGGCCCGCCTCCCGGGCCCGATCCGCGGCATTGG
Organism: uncultured Myxococcales bacterium; assembly: GCA_964511605.1. GTDB lineage: Bacteria > Myxococcota_A > UBA9042 > PHBI01 > JACKFB01 > CAZEHU01. The sequence goes on along the minus strand of CAZEHU010000487.1, from coordinate 258 downwards.
GGTAGTCGAGGCCCAAAGAGAGGGGGAAGGAGCCCCCGGGGGTGAAGCGGTCGATGATGTAGACCCCCTCGGGCACCTGCCGATCGCCGGCCCGCCGCTTGGGACCCAGATCACCGCTGGCGCTGCAGATCGCCACGCTCTCGACGAGGACACGTCGGGTCGCCGCCTCCGAGCGGGAGCGGGTGGCCGGGGCGGCCCAGAGCTCCAGGACGCCTTCGCGCTTGAAGGCGCGGAGGAAGAGGCCCTCCGGCGGCCAGG
>CAZEHU010000486.1:0-3546 GCA_964511605.1 uncultured Myxococcales bacterium | reverse complement strand
CCCGCGACCGAGGCGGGGGCGGCCGAGCCGGCGGCCATCGAGCCCGAGCACCTCGGACTCGATGGCGGATCCGACGAGGTGCGGGCAGCGCCCGTGGACCTCAAGTCGATCGAGCGGGAGGCGATCCGCCGCGCCCTCGGGCGCACCGGCGGCAACCGGAGAGAGGCGGCGGGGCTGCTCGGGATCGCGCTGCGCACGCTCCAGTACAAGATCAAGGATTACGGCCTGCGCTGATCGGCCGGGGCCGGTCCCCCGCTCCCCTCCTCGACCGAGGCGGGGCCGACGCGACTCGTGCAGATTCTGCACCCTCGAGGGTCCCCGGAGCGCGGATTCTGCACGCCGGCGACCGGCGCGGCGGCCTCGTCGCCAGCACGACCGGCCTCCTCGAGGGTTGGCCCGGTTCGTGCTTCAGACCCGGTCGACACCCTCGGCCCGCGGAGGCTCCATGCTGGAACACCTGGCCCTGAGCGAGACCGGATTCCTCTTCGACTCCAGGACGGGGAGCACCTACTCGCTCAGCGCGACGGGCACCCTCCTGCTGCGAGCGCTCATGGAGGGGACGGACGCCGACGCCCTCGGCGCAAGGCTGGCCGCGGTCTACGAGATCGAGCCCGACGCGGCCGCCCGCGACGCGGAGCAGTTCGTGCTGCGCTTGAGGGAGCTCGGTCTGGTGGACAGGGAGGGGGAGCGCGAGACGGGGCGCGGGATCTCCGCGACCACCGATGAGGCCGGACGCCGATGAGCGCGCCGCTGACCGTGGCCGTCACAGGGCTGAACGCGACCGACAACCCTGCCCCTGGGGTGCCGGTCATCCGCGCGATCCGGGCGGGGTCGCCGGACCCCTGTCGGGTGATCGGCCTCGCCTACGACGCCCTCGATCCCGGCAACTACATGGAGGGAATCGCCGAGCACGTCTACCTGATGCCCTACCCCTCTCAGGGCGCCGAGGTGGTCTTCGAGCGGATCCGCGAGATCCACACCCGCACTCCCATCGACGTCCTCGTCCCCACCCTCGACTCCGAGCTCCTCGCGTATATCCGGCTCGAAGAGCGGCTCGGCTCCCTGGGGATCCAGACCTTCCTGCCCGACGAGGAGCGGCTACGCCTCAGGGCCAAGGACAGCCTCGCGGAGATGGGCGCCGAGCTCGACATCCGTGTGCCGCGCGGCGTGGCGATCGCTGATCCTTCGTCGATCCCTCGACTCGACGAGGCCATCGACTTCCCCGTGATGGTCAAGGGTCAGTTCTACGACGCCTACATCGCCCACTCCACCATGGACGTGAGCCACCACTTCGAGCGCCTCCGCGCTCGCTGGGGCGTACCCGTGATCATCCAGGAGTTCGTCGCGGGCGAGGAGATGGACGTCGTCTGCCTCGGGGACGGAGAGGGGGGGCTGGTGGGCTCCGTCGCGATGCGCAAGATGCAGCTCACCGACAAGGGCAAAGCGTGGGGCGGAGTGACGGTGGCCGACCCCCGCATCGACGCTTTCGTCCGGGACGTGATCGAGAAGCTCCGCTGGCGTGGACCGTGTGAGATCGAGGTGATGAAGGCCCACGGATCGGGCGAGCTGCACCTGATCGAGATCAACCCGCGCTTCCCTGCTTGGGTCTACCTGGCCGTCGGCGCGGGCCGGAACCTGCCCTGGGCCACGGTCGAGCTGGCCCGCGGTCAGGCGGTCGACCCGATGGAGCCGGCCCCGGCCGGCGTCCTGTTCCTGCGCCACTCCTGGGACCAGGTCTGCACGATGGAGGCCTACGCCTCCCTGACCACCCACGGCGAGCTCCACCGACAGGAGGGGTCCTGATGCCCAAGCTGCCTTATGAGAAGCCGACGATCCTCCGCCACCACCAGGGGGGGCTCGCCAACAAGTTCGGCCGGGGTCCGAGCCGGCAGTCCCTGGCGCGCATCGATGGTGTGGCCGTCTCCGAGCTGGTCGAGACCTACGGCTCCCCGCTGATGGTGTTCAGCGAGCACGCCCTCCGGCGCCGCTACCGCGAGGCCTATCGCGCCTTCAGCCTGCGCTGGCCGAGGGTCCGCTTCGCCTGGTCGTACAAGACCAACTACCTCGACGCCATCTGCTCGATCCTGCACGAGGAGGGGGCCTGGGCGGAGGTGGTCAGCGAGGTCGAGTATGCCATGGCGCGCAGGCTCGGGATCCCCGGCGACCAGATCCTCTTCAACGGCCCCTACAAGCCGGAGGCGGCCCTCCGCGAGGCGATCGAGGAGGGGGCCCACCTCCATATCGATCACTACGACGAGCTCTACCTGATCGAGACGATCGCGAAGGAGCTGGGGCGCAAGGTCCCTGTGGCCCTGCGGATCAACATGGACACGGGGATCCACCCCCGGTGGGATCGCTTCGGCTTCAACCTCGACAGCGGCGAGGCCCTCGACGCGATACGGCGCCTGCACGCCGGAGGACAGCTCGAGCTCGCGGGGCTCCACTGCCACATCGGGACCTTCGTGCTCGAGCCCGCGGCCTACGGGCGCGCGGCCGAGCGGCTCGCCGAGCTTGCGCTGATGTCACGCCGTGAGACAGGGGTCGCGGTGCGCTACCTCGATCTCGGAGGCGGCTTCGCGTCCCGCGCCACCCTGCACGCGCAGTACGCCCCGGGCATCGACACCTCGCCGCCGGTGGACGACTACGCAGAGGCGATCACGAGCGCCCTGCTGGGGGCGGGCTTCCCGCCCGGCGAGCTGCCGGAGCTGGTGCTGGAGACCGGGCGCGCGATCGTGGACGAGGCGGGCTTCTGCATCAGCTCCGTCGTCGGGCAGAAGCACCTGGCCAACGGGGCGAGGGCCATCATCATCGATGCCGGCCTGAACATCCTCTTCACCTCTTTCTGGTATCGACACGACGTCCTGCCCGCCGAGGATCGCGGCGGCATGCTCGAACAGACGGTGGTCTACGGTCCCTTGTGCATGAACATCGACGTCGTGCGACCCTCGGTGCTGCTGCCCCCCCTGAACGCCGGCGACGCCCTCGTCATCCGCCCCGTCGGAGCCTACAACGTGACCCAGAGTATGGCCTTCATCCGCCTGCGGCCCACGATGCTCCTCATCGGAGAGGACGGAGAGGTGGAGGTGATCCGGGAGGCCGAGACCCTCGATGACGTCAAGGGCCCCGAGCGCCTGCCCTCCCGACTCCGCGCGCGGTGAGGTGAAGCTGCAGTTCCCGGCGCCCGTCCTCCTGGTGCCTCCGCCCGCGGCGGGCGCTCCGCAGCGCTCTGGAGGCCTACGCCCAGGTGCTCTTCGGCCAGAGCGCGCTCGCGGGGTTGCTCGTGCTCGCCGCGACGCTGGTCGTGCCCTCGCACGGGCTGGCGGGGATCCTGGGGCTCTCGATGGCCAACCTGTGGGCGGCGGCCTTCGGCCGGCCCGCCGAGCACATCCGGGAGGGGTTCTACGGGTTCAATGGCCTCCTCGTCGGGCTGGCCCTCGGGCTCTGGTTCCGGCTGTCCTGGCCCTTCGTAGTGCTCCTCGCCCTGGTCACGCTCCTGACGGTCGTGATCTCCGCGGCCGCCCGCAACCTGACCGATCGGTACCTCGG
>CAZEHU010000485.1:0-3553 GCA_964511605.1 uncultured Myxococcales bacterium | reverse complement strand
CTCGTTGTGCACAAGCACGCTGGCCCTCAGGTCCGAGAGCTCCCAGGTCGCCGCTCCCTCCAAGGGGATCGTGAGGGTCTCCCGGCTGATGGCGCGCGAGCGCTCACCGACCGCCTCGAGCAGGCGCTCTCCCACCAGGATCCCGGTGAAGGTCAGGGTGCTCGCGGCGTCCACCCGGCCGACGCGGCGAGCGTCCACGTAGACCTCCACAGGCTCGTCGCGCTTGTTGTCGACCTGCGCCGCCCCCGCGGAGGGGCGGATCGTCCAGCCCCCCCCCGTGGCGCCGGGCTCCAGCTCATGGCGATGGACCACGCGCCCGCCGGCCGCGATGGCGTTGATCACGTGTCGGCCGTGATCGACGCCCGATAGGATTCGTGTCTGCTGGGGGCCCACGCGGCCACGGGCCTCTCCGTCGACGTGGAGCTCGAGGGCGTCCTCGGTGCGGTTGTCGACCCGCAGGGTCTGGCGGATCGCGCGGACGGTCCAGGTGGCCTCCCGATCGGCGACCAGGCTCATCACCTCGGCGTAGGGGAAGCCGCTGTCCACACCGGCAGCGCGCAGCGGCAGATCGCCGGGCACGAGATCCCCGAGGGGCAGGACCTCGCCGGCGCCGATGGTGATGGTCGACTCGGCGCCGGCCGCGTCGGCCTTCGGCAGGGTGAGGGCCAGATCCTCGCCGGTGGCGTTCACCACCCGCAGGGAGGCGCGCCCCTGGGACAAGGCCCAGGCAGCCTCGAGGTCCGGCTGGGAGGTCATGGAGCGAGCGCGGACCTTGCGGGATAGGGCGCCGGTCGCCTCCACCTGGTGGGAGCCCTCCGGCACCCCCTGGATCACCAGATCCCGGCCGGGCTCCACCCGCCCGGCGGCCACTCCGTCGACCGTGAGCACCACGGCCTCGTAGGTGTCGTTGACGACGCGCAGCACGCCCGTGGGGGCGGCGATGGTCCAGGTGGTGGCCTCCTCGGTGCGGAGCGTGGCCTCGGCCTCCTGCATCCAGCCGTCCTCTGGGTCCACCACCATGAGCACCCGCGGACCGGCCGGCTGGTCGCGGAATTGCCGCTCGTCGCCCGCGAGCACCCTCCCGATGGGGCGCCCGTCGAGCGTCACCTCGAGGTGGCGCTTCAGCGTATTGACGATGCGCAGCCCGGCCAAGGGCGGGGGCAGGGGCGCCTCTCCTGGTAGGGTCATCACCTCGGTCTCTCCGCGGGCGAGGTCGAGCTCCCTGGTCAGGGGCGTCCCTCTGGCATCGCGGGGGCGCGCAGAGACCATGGCCTTGCCGGTGCGGAGGTGCCGCCAGCGCCGGCGCTGGCCCGCGGCGACGATACCCTCGACGCGCCCGCGCACGCTGACCTCGTGATCCTCCCAGGTGCGGTTGACCACCTCGAGGGCGGCTCCCTTCGGGGCGGTCGGGGGCAGCGCGGTCGTGGCGCAGGCGGAGAGCAGGAGCGGCCAGACGGCGACGCACGGACCGAGGGCAGGTGGGCAAGAGCGCATCGGCGCGGATGGTAGCGCCGGAGCCGGCGGGCGTCGAAACCTATCGGTGGGCCCGGCGGGCCCGGGCCTGTCAGAAGGTGAGGACGGGCTTGCCCTTGTAGGTCACGCGGATGAGGTCCCCGACCTTCGGCGCCTTGTCGGTCTCGAAGTCCAGAGCAGGACGAGGATTGCCGTCGACATCGCAGTCGTCGCCGCCGTCGGGATCGAGGAGCTTGTAGTCCTCCGGCTCGAAGAGCTCCACGGTCTTCTTCTCTCCGGTCTGGGAGTCGATGAAGTCCTTGAAGACCTGCATGTTCTCCTTGTCGGCGATCGGGAGGGCGAGGCACATCTTGCTGATGGCGCCGATGATGGTGTCGGCGATGTCGTCGAGGGCCGGCCCGATGCCCTCGTCCGAGCAGATATTGTTGAAGCTGCCACGGCGGCGGCCAAAGCCCTCGGCGAACTCCACGTAGCGGCGGCCGAAGTCGGCGCGGCCGCCCTTGGACTGGCAGGCGTAGGTGGTCTGAAAGCAGACGAACTTCGAAGACTTCGAGGCGTCATAGCAGAGGCGCTGGGCGTTGATCTCCGCCCGCTCGATGCAGGCGCTCTCGCAGCTCGCGGTCTCCTTGTCCTCCGTGATGGTGGAGTCGTTGCACGCGAGCTCCTGCTTCTGCAGGCTCGTGAAGTCCGGGGCGTTGGCCACACAGTTGGCGACCTCCTCATCGTAGGCCTCCCAGATCCCGTCGCAGTCCTCCGCGTAGCCCGTGAAGGCCTCTCCCGCGATGGCGTCGCCCGCCACGGAGGCTACGATGACGCGGGAGGGATCGTCCTTGAGGCTCTTGAACTCGTTGACGTAGTGGCTCACCGGGACGAGCGGGCCACCGTCGGCGAGATCGTCAAGCAGGGCGCAGGTCTCGTGATCGTCCTCGTTGATGGGGGTGTGGCTCGAGCAGTCGTCCTCGTCGGAGATGAAGATGAGGACCAGGTAGGCATCCTCCCGCAGGAAGCGGCGGCAGGTCCCGGCCTCTTCCTCCTCCACGGTGCAGGTGATCTGCTTGGCGTTCTCGCCCTCGGGGTCGAGGGCCGCGAGGGCCGAGGCCAGCCCCTGCTCGTACTTGAAGCACTTGTTCTGGTTCACGCCGATGGTGGCCAGGCAGGGGAAGAGGGCGAGATCCGCGTCGTTGAGGACCGGGCCCACCTCCTCGGGACAGCCCTTGGTGATCGGCGGGCGCATACAGCCCCAATCCTGTTGGTTGCCGGAGGGCTTCTGGCAGATGTAGCGATTGTCGCCGAAGAGGGCCTGGCACTCCTCGTCGCTCTGACAGCGGCGCTTGCACTCCGTGTTGACCGAGCCGTTGGGATTCGTGACGCAGCTCGCGCTCTGGGCCTGCCGGCAAGCCCAGACGCCCGCGTCGGATGGCAAGTCGCAGCCCTTGTCGAGGCCCATCGCCTCGCAGTCCAGGGTCTGAGCCGGGCAGTCGTCGTCCGTGGTGCAGGCCCGGATCACCTTCTCCTGGCAGCTCGGCGGGAAGCCGGAGGCGGGGGCGACGTTGAAGCGGCCCTTGGTGCTCTCGACGCCGTCGAGGACCTCGTGATCGCACTGCATGTCCATGCCGACCACGGCGACCCGCTGGTCGAGGTCGAACTTGCCGGCGAACTTCTCGGTGAAGACGTCGAAGTTGGCCGCCAAGCTGAACTGCTCCTCACACATGGAGGCGGAGTTGTCGATGACCCAGAGGAAGTCGATCTTCACGGCCCCCTCGTCGCCCGAGCGCTGATCCACCTGGACCGAGAAGCTCTTCTCGAGGCTCGAGATCGGCACGTTGTTGCAGGTCGAGGCCACCAGCGCGGAGAGCGCCGCGAAGACCGGCATCGCGGGCCCCCTGAGCGGCGTCACCGCATTCGCGGGCCCTCTGGCCCGCGTCACCGCATTCTGCCCGCGGGTCTTCACACGCACGTCTTCCTCCGAAGTTCGCGGCGCATCCTAGCCGGAGCCCGCTCCGGCGGCGACATGGAGGCGGCGCGGGGTCGCCACCCTCCATCGCAGAGGGGGCGCGATCCCGTCAAGGGGCCACGCCCG
>CAZEHU010000484.1:0-3553 GCA_964511605.1 uncultured Myxococcales bacterium | reverse complement strand
CACCGACGCCGACTGGAGATCGATGTGGCCGGCCTTCTGGAGGCCCGTGAAGAGGGTGTCCTCGACGTCTCGGGCGATCATCTGGCCGGTCTGCACCGGCACCCGCTGGCTCTCGGCCACGACCAGATCCCCGCTGGCGATACCGCGGGCCTGGGCGTCGTCCGGATGCAGCTCGATGAAGTTCACGGGCCAGCGCTGGGTGATGTAGGGCCGGCGCAGCACATCGTCGAAGCAGCTCTGCCAGATCTCGTTGATGCGGCCGTTGGTGATCCAGAGCTCGTCGCCCTGCGGCTTGATGAACTCGAAGAAGTCGCCGAAGAGCCGCCAGGGGCTCTTGATGAAGTTCGCCTTGCCCGACTGGGTCTTGAAGCTCGTGAGGTGCTTCTTGTGGACGGTCGGGCCCTCCGGGCCGGTGATGGGGAGCTCGAGGGTCGTATCGTGCAGCCGCTTGGTACCGACGAGCTCTCCGTCCTCGTAGCGGATAGGGCACTGGATTCCGGTGGTGCCGTAGGTCGCGAGCAGGTCATGGGCGCGCATGCCCTTCTTCTTCGCGAGCCAGACCAGCGCGTAGTAGTCGGTCCTGGAGCCGCGGCCAAAGCGCGCCGACTCCTCGAAGACATCGTTCGAGTCCTTCCAGTCGAAGCCGTCGAAGCCCATCTTCTTGCCGATCTGGGCCGCGATCCACCAATCGGGCTGGGCCTCCCCGGGCGGGTCGTAGAATCTCTGATAGAGACGCAGCCGGCGCTCCCCATTGCAGCGGGTGAAGTCCGCCTCCCCCCAGGTGGCGGCGGGCAGCACCAGGTCCGCGAAGTCCCGGCCGATGGGCCTGAGGTAGATGTCCTGGTTGACCATCGCGATGCCGCCTGCATCCACGCGGCGCTTGAGGGTCGCGATCACCTCGTCCCGATCCGTGGTCGCGAGCTGGTGAGGGCTGTCGGTGATCTTATGCCGGAAGATCGCCTCGAGCCCGCCCGACGCGGTCATCGCGTTGATCCACGTGGTGCCGATGACGTAGGCCATGCGCACGTGGCCCTGCTCGAGCCATCGATCGAGGTCCAGGGGCATGCGCCTGCGCCCCGCGAACTTCTCGGGCGAGCGGGTGATAGGATACCCGCCGCCCTTGCGGCCGCCGCGCTGGTGGCCGCCCATCCGGGAGATCATCCGTCCGGGCCGATTGCCGGTCCCACAGAGGAGCGCCATGGCCGAGATCGAGGCGGTGTTCAGGTAGTTGTTCGACCAGTACAGGCCCTTCTCGAAGCCGATGCTGGTCTTGGGGCGCGAGCCGTCGGGGCGGGGCTTGGCCATGAGCTCGGCGGCCCGCTCGATCTGCTCGGGCGGGATGCCACACTCGCGGGCTGCGTAAGGGAGCTTCGACTCCTCCTGGCCCAGGACCCACGCCTTGTAGTCCTCGAATCCCTTCGACTGGAGCGCGCCCCAGGTCGTCCGCCACTGCCAGGGCGTATTCCGGGTGCCCTGGCCGAAGCCGGAGTCGCTCTCCCACTTGTTGGAGGTGTACTGGTCGATCCACCTCCGATCTTCCCAGCCTCGCTCGAGGATGACCCGCATGATCGCCATGTGCAGCAGGGTGTCCGTGCCCGGCTTGATCCACAGGTGCAGCCCGCCGGTCTTCTCGGCGTAGGCGGGCCCTGTCGTCTTGCGCGGGGTGGCGAAGATGACCTTCATGCCCGCCGCGATGCCGCGCATGATGTGCTCGTTCCAGAGGATGGTCTTCGTCTCGAAGGGATCGGTACCACCGATGTACAGGGTGTCCGCCGAAGCGAAGTCGTCGTAGCTCGCCGCGAAGGGATCGAAGCCCGTATCGGTCATGCCCGGCACCGAGGGGGCGTCCGAGGGGTTGTCGTGGACCGCCCAGGCGGGGGTCTGGATGTGGTGCAGCCCCAGGCGCGTGGTGGCGTAGGTGTTCTCGTAGTATTGGTAGGAGAATTGCTTCTGCGCGTAGGCGTGCACGCCGTGCACGTCGATGACGTGGCGGGCGACCTCCGCGGCGATGGTGGTCGCGTCGTCCCAGGAGATCGGCTCGAGCTCGCCATCGACCCGGAGCAGCGGATGCTGGAGGCGATCCTTCGTCGGCTTGTCGGGGCTGTAGCACTTCTGGGCGAGGCAGCCTCCGCGGATGCTGTGATCGCCGCCCACGTTCACCGCCTCGATGTCCTTGTCGGGGACGACGACGACGTGGTGGGGCTTGCCATCGGCCGTGACGACCGTGTGCTGCTGAGGGGTGAACCACGAGCCGTCGAGCGGTCGCCGCGGGAAGCTCACGCCGAGGGCGTTGCCGCCTTCGACGCCGTCTCCCTCGGAGCCGACAGGCCAGCGGTAGACCTTGTAGCCGCATCCGACGATGCAGTAGTCGCAGCAGGTCTGGAAGATCTCCGCGTCGGGAGGAGGCAGGGGGACGCTGTCCGGCCGAGGCACGGTGACATCGGGGTAGTGGGTCTCGTTGGCCATCGATTCGATCCCCTCACGCCTGCTTGCTGTCGTGCGTGCCGTAGACGAGGCCGAGCAGGCCGGTGGCCCACAGCTCGCCATCCTCCACCTCGAGCACCACCTGCGGCAGGCTCTCGGTGGCGTGTCCCGCGACCACCATGCCGTGCTTGCGCAGGTCGAAGGTCGTCAGGTGGTAGTGACAAGGCCCGAGCGCCCGATGGGGGTGCTTGTAGAGGCCGGAGAGGACACCGCCCATGTGGGGGCAGATGGCATTGAACGCCACGATGTCGCCGTCGGGGCCTACACCGAGCCCCCCCTTGTCGCCGAGCTTCACCACGAAGCTGGCGGAGAGCAGGGGATCCGCAGAGGGATAGAGGAAGTCCAGCGGGACGCCCTCTACCAGCTCGTCCAGCGACGCCACTCGCTTCCGAGGGTAGGTCGCCAGGAGCGCCCTCGGCTCGTCGACCGGAGGGATCGGCGGCGCGCTCGTCTCGTCCTCCCGCCCGCAGCCCGACGAAGCGATCGAGCCCAGGGAGCCGAGACCGACGACGCTGACCGCCGTCGCGCCGCCCATCAGGAGGAAGTGGCGTCGTGAGAGACAGCGGAGGCGGGGTTGCTGGGTCGGTGGATGCTGCATGGTCCTCCTCGCGGCGCGCGGCGCTGGACTGCGCTGCTACGCAAGGTGCATGCCAGCCGGCGCCACCCGGCCGTGGGACCGAGCTCCATGGCCTCCGTGGCGATCTCGGCCCTCGCCGCCGATGTCGAGAGGTGATCAGGTTCGATCCACTTCGTGGTCGTATTCTGATCGCCGTGGCGCTAACGCAGCCGCGGCCACGCCCACGTAGGAGAAGCCACGGCCGCCCCGACGCGCGGCCCGGGGGAGGGGTCAGTCTGGCGTATCGAGGCGGAGCCCGATCCAGGCTGAGAAGTCGTTGATCTGCGCCTGGAACTCGTTGAGCCCGTTCGACAAGGACCGGAAGCGGGCCCCCGCCTCCGCCTGCATCCAGTCGGTCATCGCCACCGTGGCGCTGAGCTCGGTCCCCCACAGGTGCCCGCCCCCAAGCATCGAACCGAGCAAGGACTGGAGCACGTCGTACTCCGCGGAGAG
>CAZEHU010000483.1:0-3554 GCA_964511605.1 uncultured Myxococcales bacterium | reverse complement strand
ATCCGGGACAACCCCGCTATCCCAATCCGGGATGGCACACCTTCTGTCTCTCCCGTTGCCGGGCCTTTTGGTGCCCTATCCGCGCCTCCGAGCGCGGCCCCGTTGAAGCATGTGGGTGACCGCGGAGCCGAGCCGGGGGTTGCGACCCTATCCGCGCCTCCGAGCGCGGCCCCGTGGTCCGCGTGGGTTGTAGCCGGCGCGGGCTGGAGGGTCCGCGAGGCGCCCTACGCTCCGAGCTTGATGCTCAGTCCGGCGCCGGCGAGCCAAGGCGCCCAACGTGCCACGAGCCCGTGCGCGCCGATGGCGTCCAGACGCTGCAGCGCCCTCGTTGCTCTCGCTCTCGCTACGTCTCGTCGCTGGAGCTCGAGCTCGATCCGGGCAAGGACCAAGTACGCCTGGGTGCGCAGGAGAAGCGCTCCCGATGCCTCGGCGCCGTCGAGCGCCTCGAGCGTCAGGGCCCGCGCCTCCGCTGTCTGGCCTCTCTCGAGAGCCCCCACCGCTCGCTCCGTGGCTACAGCGGCCTCGAGGCCGGGCAGCCCAGCCGATGCACAGTACGCCTGAGCTTGCTCGAGGCGCCGTTGGGCGGCCTCCAAGTCCCCGACACTACGCGCGTCTGCTGCCCAGCGGACGGCCACTCGATGCTGCTGGAGTGGTCGATTGTGCATCCGATAGCCCCGATAGGCGCGCTCCCAGCAGCGAGCGCGCACTTCCGGAGTCGCGCCAGTCGACGCCTCCGCGGCCAGGGCCTCGAGTCGAGGCATCGCCCACGGCGAACTCTCCAAGGTAGTCCTCCACGCGGCGAACGCATGGAGGGCATGGCAATCTCCCGCCACGGCTCGAAGCTGAGCTGCCACCATCAGGAAATCCTCGGCCAGCGAGCCATAGGGTGCTGCCAGCTCCAACGAGATAGTGACGGCGGAGCGAGCCAGTTCGAGCCGCCCCATGTCGAGGGCAAGCCAGGCCCACTCCCGCCAGCCCGCAGCGACCCCGAGGCGATCGCGAAGTCCCTCCCCGAGGTGCAGCGAACCAACGAGGGTCGCGATAGCCTTCCACTTGTGGCCAAGCAGCCGATGGCATCTCGCTTCACGGACCAGGCGATGCTGTGCGTCCGCTGGCGCAAGGGCAGGTTGGGCCAGCAGGCCCTCGAGCGCTTCCCGCACGCAACCTCGGTCCAGGAGCCAACGTGGCCGCTCGGATACGAACAGAGATCCCGGCGGTTCAGGACCCGGCGGCGCCTCCGCCTCGCCGTCGAGCCGCTCCATCTGCCACCGATCGACAGCGACGACCTATCCTGTGTGATCGGCTCCAGCCAAGGCAGCCATGTGCCCGAGGGCCCCCTCGGCTTCTGTCCGAGCGCCGGCTGCCAGCGACCGCATCCACTCCACCCGATGCCAGCCGAGTGGCAGTGGCTTCTGGCCTTGCTCGGCGATCCTCTTCGCCTCCTCGAGGTGCTGCGATGCGGCTGCGGGGCCTCGAGATCGGAAGCTCAGCTCGGCGGCATCCACCAGGAGGCCGATCGCCGTCTCGCCGGCGCCGCTCTCCTCGGCGCGCCTCGCCCGGTCGGCCGCCTCTTCGCCGATCGCATCGAAGCCTCGATAGACGGCGCCGAAGCGGCGGTACCGGTCGAGCCAGAGGTCCGCGACGCGGCCCCAGTCCACGAGGTCGAAGGTCTGCGCGTACCGATGCAGATCCGGGGCGGCCCGAAGCCAGGCAGGGAGGGTCTCTGAGTCGATGACCAGGATCAGGGCGGTCCCCGCTGGGTGGATCGCCTCACGATGCAGGTTCAGGTAGCTCCACACCTCGCCGGCTGCAGGACCGTGTGTCTCGCCGCTCAGGCCACGGAGGACCTGAACGATCGGCTCCTCCGGAACCTCCCACGTGAGCCACGATTCGAGCGCTTGGACGGGATGGTCAGCCGTTCCCAGGTGCAGCTCTCGCACGCTCCAGCGGCGCGCAAGCCGCTCCAAGCACGTAGCGCCGTCCTCCTCATCGGCGACGACCGCGACCCCGATCGAAGGGGCGGGGCCTTCCAGCGTCGCCTCGAGGAGGATCTCCAGCCCGAGGTAGGACTCCTCCAGCCAGGGATCCGGCGCGCGGGTGGTCACGCGCCCAGCGCCCTGCGCTCCAGCGTGCGGATCAGCACCGGGTTCACGTCGCACGCCCGCCCAGCCGCAGGAGACCACCCAAGCTGGCGCGGAGTCCGGCCTCCACATCATGTCCGCGACGTTGCTCCGACTCCTCGATGACCTCCACGTGCTTGGCCCAGGCGGCCAGACGTTGGATCGCCTGAGGGTCCCTCACGCGAAGCTCAGGGTGTTCGTCGTCCAGCACCTCGACGACCTGCGCCACGATAGCCACGAGGAGATCGATGTACGTCAGGTCGTTCAGGTCGAGTCGCTCCCGGACGGCGACCTTCACGACGACGAAGCGCTCGAGGACGTCACGATTCGCGGTCAGGCGGTTCAGCTCCGTCGACTTCCCGGTGCCTCTATGACCAGCGACGAAGGTCTTCTCCGTCTCGTGCCCGTGGAGCAGAGAGGTCTTCAGGTCGCGAAGTGATGCGTCGTCTCGCGCCACGTAGAAGGGTGGGGCCAAGTCACCGTCGGCGAATCGGATCGGCTGAGGAGTGAACGCGCTGATCGCCGACGGGAGGTTCTTCGCCTTGGTCATGGACCCATTGTAGACCAGTCTCGGATGCAGGGGACAGAGCGACCGTCCCAGGGCGCCGATCGGCTGAGCCCAGGTTCCCGGATTCCGATCACTTCGCGCCCTCGGCGACTCCGGCGTGGGTTCAGGCCCCTCGCTCGCGGGCGCTCTTCACGCCCCTCGCTTGTGGGCTCTCGATGGGATGACGTATGGCTCCTGCGGAGGTTGTACGTATGGCAGTAGCAAGGACCAAGCTGACCCTGCGGGTCGACGAGGCCGCCATCCAGCGGGCCAAGGATGTGGCCCGCGCTCGAGGAACCTCGGTCTCTCGGCTCGTCGAGGGATTCCTGCGGGGGTTGGCCGCGGGCGAGCCCCAGGTCTCGGCGCCGCTGACGCCCTGGACGCGGGGCCTCATCGGGGCACTCCTGAGCGACGAGATGGTCGAGGCCGATGAGCAGGCGTACCGGGAGTACCTCGAGACCAAGCACCCATGAGGCTGCTGGTCGATACAAACGTGGTGCTCGACGTCCTCTTCGCCCGCGAGCCCTTCGTGGCGGCCTCCGCGCGACTGGTCGACGCCGTACGCTTGGGGAAGGCGTCCGGTCTCCTCGGCGCCACGACCGTCACGACCATCTTCTACCTGGGTACGCGACACGGGGCGCGGTCCACGAAAGGGATCTCGGGTCCCGCCCACGGCGCGGAGGCCGAGCCGATGGCGCCTGCGACGCCTATCGGTAACAGAACCTCCGGGGGCGGCTCCAGTTCTCAGGGCCCCGTGTTCGCGTCAAGCGCGACCTCTGGGAGGACTCGAGCCCCGAATCGCCGGGCGTGGCCCCTCTCCGGGATCGCGCCCGTCGGAGTGGACGTACGAGCCTTGCCTTCGTGGCCAGGCTGCCCGCCCGGGCGTC
>CAZEHU010000482.1:0-3558 GCA_964511605.1 uncultured Myxococcales bacterium | reverse complement strand
CCTGAGCTCGTGCAGGGACCAGCCCGCGGTGGGGCTCCCCTCAGGGTCGCGCCCCTCCAGGGTGTACCAGTAGACCTGTCCTAGTGCCGTCGCGTCCGGCCCCAGCGCCGGCACCACGCCCGGAGGCAGCATCCCCGGCGGCAGGCTAGCGAGCTTCTCGAGGACCCGCGAGCGCCCCCAGTAGAACTCGATGTCGTCCTCCATGATCACGTTGATCATCGAGAAGCCGAACATCGAGCTGGACCGCACGGTCTTCACCCCGGGCATGCCCAGGAGCTGCACCGTCAACGGATAGGTGAGCTGATCCTCCACGTCCTGCGGGCTGCGCCCGGGCCACTCGGTGAAGACGATCTGCTGGGCCTCCCCGATGTCGGGGATCGCGTCGACCGGCACCGGATCCCGTGGCAGCGGCCCCAGGTCCCACGGGAAGGGCGCCATCGCCAGCCCAGCCCCGATGCCGAGGCCGGCCAGCAAGAGCACCACCAGGCGGTTGGCCAGGAGCCCGCCGAAGAGCCCCCTCATGGCGTGTCCCCGTGCACATGGCCGGGCTCGTGCTCGTGCCCAGGCTCGTGCTCGTGCCCGTGCTCGTGCCCATCGTGGGCTGGCGGAGCCCCTTCCGCATCCGGCGCGCCCGACACTGTGCCCTCGTTGACCACCAGGGTCTCCCCGCAGCGCAGCATCGAGGCCCCGAACCAGGGGTTCGCGATCTCCCCTGGCGCCTGCAACCACGCAGCGCCGCGGTTGTCGAAGGCCATCGGACAAGTGGAGATCTGCCAGGCGAGGTCGAGCCCCTGCCCTTCTCGCTTGGCGAGGGGCACCAGCAGGGCGCTGACGCCGTCCATAGCGATACGGACCGCCTCGAGCTCCGGCTCTGCGCTGGCGAGGGAGCGGGCCGCCGATGCCAGCTCCGCCACCTCCCCCTCCTCGCCGCGGCGCTCGGCCCAGACCCTCGCGGCCTCCGCGAGGGCCTCGGTCGCCCGCTTCGTGGTCGTGAGATCGTCGGAGGCCAGGGCCTCCGCGACCTGGAGGGCGGCGGCGATCACGGGCGCCAGGTGCTCGTCGGCCTTGGCCGCAGGCACGTAGCTCATCGCCGACTCGTCGCCTCGGATCTGCAGAGCGCTGTCGAGCTTGAAGGCCCCCTCGGCGACGACCTTCTCGCCCTCCATCAGGCCCTCTCTCACGACGTACCAGGGCCCCGCCCGAGGTCCCAGGATCACCTCTCGTAGGAGGTAGGTCGGCTCCTCGGCGCCCTCTTTGTCCACGAAGACCACGGCGCGCTGGCCGGTGATGAGCGGCGCCGTCGCCGGGATCACCAGCGGCACCCCCTCCCCTCGCTCGTGGGCCCGTGCCTGCTGCACGAGCCAGTGCTCCTCCGCCTTCACGAGCGGCATGCCGCAGACCGTGCACTTCCCTGGCTCGTCCGCGATCACCTCGGGGTGCATGGGGCTGATCCACTTGCCCACCAGGTGCTCGGGCAAGCTGGAGCCCGCCCGCTCCTCGCCGAGTCGCACCCGCGCCTCCGCCCGCACGAACATCTCGGGCTTCAGGGCTCCATCGGCGTTGTCCACGTTCAGGCGGACCTTCACCGTGCGCGTCTTCGGGTCCACCTCCGGAGCGATGAAGCTCACGTCGCCCTCGAAGTCGCGCCCGGGCAGGGCCGCCACCTCGAAGTGGATCCTCTGGCCGTAGTGCATCCACTGGACGTCGGACTCCCAGACATCGAGCACCACCCAGAGGTGGCTGAAGTCGGCGATGGTGTAGACCGGCGTGCCGGTCTGCACGTAGCTGCCCTGGAGGGTGGCCTTCTGGGTGACGACCCCCCCGATGGGCGCGTGGATGGTGACCTTCTCGAGGGGCTCGCCCTTCTTGAGCACCTTGCGGATCTGCCAGCTCGCCAGGCCCCAGAGTCGCAGCTTTTCCTTGGAGGCCTTCACGTTGTCCTGGGCGGCGGCCCGCAGGAGCTCGCTCCCGCTCCCCTTCAAGCGCCGAGCCTCTCGGTAGGCCTGGAGGAGCTCCTGCTGCGCCACGAGGAGCTCAGGACTGTAGAGCTGGAAGAGGTGATCCCCCTCCTCCACGTGCACGCCCGTGTAGTCGACGAACATGCGCTCAACACGCCCGCCGAACCACGCGGTGATGCGAGCGACCCGCGTCTCGTCGTGGGTCACTCGCCCGACGAGGCGGACGTCCACGTCCACCGCCCGCCGCTCGACGACGCGCGTACCGATACGCGCACGCACGCGCGCCTCCTCGCTCAGGGTCACGCTCGGCGGCCCCTCCCCGCCCCCAGGGGTCACGGGGATGAGGTCCATGCCGCAGATGGGGCAGGACCCCTCCTCCGGGAGCTGGATCTGGGGGTGCATCGAGCAGGTCCAGAGGGTCCCGTCACCCTCCTCTTCGGAGGCTGCGGAGCCTGCCTCCCCCTCGCTCCCCTCCTCCGCGGGAGGGGCAGCCATCCAGGCCCCGAAGATCAGGCCGATACCCACGGCTACCACCAGCGCCACACTCGTCATCCACGTCTTCCATGCCACACTCTCGATGGAGATCTTCACGGTCCCACCTCCTCTTGGATCAGGTACTCCAGCTCGGCCATCACCAGGGCCCGCTCCAGGCGGGCCCGCGCGGCCTCCAGGCGGTAGCGCACGCGCTGCCGCTCCAGCTCCAGGACGTCGAGGAAGGAGCCCTTCCCGGCCGCATAGGACGTCCGCGCGGCCTCGAGCGCGCTCCCGGCGCTCGGCACGAGCTCGCCGAGGTAGAGGGCCATCTTCCGGCCCGCCTCGGCGTAGCGGTTGTGCAGCTTCACGATCGCGGTCTCGGCCTTCAGGCGGGCCGCGTCGCGGCGGGCCTCCGCGGCAAGCGCTCGGGACCGCGCCGCCTCCACCTCGGCGCCGTAGGCCTCGCTCCAGAGTGGGATCGTGACGCCGACGCTGGCGATGACCGCGTCCTTGCCGGCGTCCTGGACCCCCTGCAACTCCGGGGAGCCGACGACGATCCAGTCGAGACCCCCGACGAAGCCCGGGAGCCCCCGGGTCTCGGCGTGAGCCACAGTGGCCGAGGCTGCCTCGATCTCCCGGAGGGCCACCTGCACGTCAGGGTTGGACGCGGCGGCCCCGAGCAGAGACTCCAGCGGGGGCAGGGTGTCGGGCAACCCCTCCGGCACCGCCTCGGGCAGGGGAGCCTCAGGCTCCAGCGCAGCGATCCCGCGCAGGGCGGCCTCCTCGCGGATCCGGAGATCCACCAGAGAGGCCCTCCTCTCCTCGATCTCCGCCCGCCGGAGCACGATCCGCGTGAGGTCCTCGTAGCGCGCCTTCCCCACGGACATCCGGGCGCGCACGGCCTTGTCCACCTCGGAGAGGAGGGCGTCCTCCTCAGCAAGGATTGCACGCGCCTCCTCGGTCCAGACTCGCCGCGCCCACGGAGCACGGAGCCGGCGCTCCAGCTCCGAGCGCAGGCGCTCGAGGCGCTCGCGGGCGGACCGGGCTCGGGCCTCCTGCGCCTTCGCGGCGGCCGACAGGCGCCCCGGCCAAGGGATGGCCTGACGCACACCGAGCCGGTGATCCT
>CAZEHU010000481.1:0-3567 GCA_964511605.1 uncultured Myxococcales bacterium | reverse complement strand
CCGGCTCCACCGCTCCCGACCGATCGCTGCTCGGCGAGGAGCCGCTCGGCGACGAAGACGAAGGCCAGGCCGGCCAGCCAGAGGCCGGGTGCCCATCGCGCCAGGTGCTGGAGGAGGTGGCTCATCGCCAGAGTCCGTGGAGGAGGTGGCTCATCTCCAGAATCCGTGGAGGAGGTGGCTCATCTCCACCTCCTGGCCTCGAGCACCCGGACCGCCGCCATCAGGAAGAGGAAGCTCAGGCTGGGGAAGAAGATCAGGCTCCTGAGGTGTACCGCCCCCTCCATGAAGGGCATGTAGTGCTTGGCGAAAAGGGCGAGGTAGCCGAGCACCTCCTGGAAGGGGGGGTCGGCGGCCTCGGCGAGGTACCAGGCGGCGAGCAGGAAGACGACCAGCACCGCCCCGAGCACCGCGGAGAGCACCTGATTGGGGGCTGCCGCCGATGCGAAGACCGTCACGGCGGTGGTGGTGGCGCCCAGAAGGAGGAGGCCCAGGTAGCCGGCCCAGACGTGGCCGGTGGCCACCTCGCCGTTCACCATCACCATCAGCGGCATGTAGGAGGTGAGGGCGATGAGCAGGACGAGGAAGGCCAGCACGCCGAGGTACTTGCCCCAGACGAGCTCCCACTCGCTGGTGGGGGCGGTTCGGAGGAGGACGAGGGTGCCCCGCTCCCGCTCGGCGGCGAAGGTGCTCATGGCCAGGAAGATCGAGGCGGTCATGGTGACGCCGCTCGAGAAGTAGAAGAAGGCGCTCATCACCTCGCTGGAGCTGCGCTCGCCGCGCATCGCCCAGCCCTGGAAGAGCACCCCGTCGAGGGCGAGCACCAACGCGACGATGATCCACCCGAAGGGGCTGGAGGTGTACGTGCCCAGCTCGCGGCGGGCGATCAGCAGGGTGCGGGTCAGGCTCTGGAGGGCGCCGCTCAAGGCTCGCCCCCCGGGGCGGCCTGGTCCGCGCCCACCATGCGGAGGAACATCGCTTCGAGGTCGCTGCGCTCCTCGGCGATCCGGCGGACCCCGACGCTGGCGCCGACCAGGGCTGCGACCAGGGCCTCGCGCTCCGCGTCGGGCAGGAGGAGCTGGACGCGCCAGCGGCTCTCCCCGGCGGCCTCGAGGCGGGGCGGCTCCACGCCGGGCTGGGGCGCTGGCAACGCCGCGAGGATCGCCTCGGGCTCGCCGACCAGCTCGAGGCCGAGGCGCACCTCGCCGGTGGAGGTCTCCGCGAGGTCCTGCTCGGTACCCTCCCAGACCAGCGCGCCGTCCTGGAGCACGAGGAGGCGATCGCAGGTCTGGTGCACCTCGTGGAGGAGGTGGGAGGAGACCAGCACCGTGTGGCGCCCGCCGAGAGAGCGGACGAGGCCGCGCATGCCGACGATCTCGGCCGGGTCGAGGGAGCTCACCGGCTCGTCGAGGAGCACGACGCGGGGATCGTGCAGCACCGCCTGGGCGATGCCGACGCGCTTCTTGTAGCCCATGGAGAGCTCGCGGATCGGCCGGCGCAGGTGATCGCTGATGTGGGTGAGGGCGGCCACCTCGTCGATGCGACGATCGACGTCGGTGCGGGCCACGCCGTTCAAGCGACCGACGTAGCGCAGGAAGTCACGGACCCTCATGTCCTCGTACAGGGGGCCCTCCTGGGGCAGGAAACCGAGGAGGGCGCGGACTTGGCGGGCGTCGCGGCGGAGGTCGAGATCGCCGACCTGTACGCTCCCGCTGGAGGGGGTGAGCTCGCCGGCGAGGATGCGCAGGAGGGTCGACTTGCCGGCCCCGTTCAGGCCGAGCACACCGAGGACCTCTCCCTTGGAGGCCTCGAAGGTGACGTCGACCAGGGCGCGGACGTCGCCGTGGTCCTTGCTGAGGGCATCGACGCGAATCACGGCGCGGAGTCATGCTCGCGCCGGCCCGTGCCGTCAACCCCTGTCGTAGCGGGTGTCGTGCCCAGAGCTTCCTGGCGGCCCTCAGGGCTCCATCGCCGCCTGGAGGGCCTCCGGCAGGCCGGAGGGGCGAGGCGCGAGCTCGATGAGGAGGAGATCACCGTCGGTCCGGACCGCGGAGACGCCCATGATCGGCGCAGCGGTGCGGAGGACCTTCCGGAGCATGGCGTGATCCCGGAGCCGGGGGATCGCCAGGAGATCGAGCTCGAAGATGTCGCCCGAGGCGTCTGCGATCACCGCCGGGCGCTTGGGCAGGAAGCTCAGGAGCTTGGCCGGACGCTTCAGGTCCACCGCGCCGGAGCTCAGGAGCTGGGCCATCGGGGTGTCCGGGGTGGCCACGGCCTCGAGCTCGGTGAGGCGGATCCTGAGCGTCAGCTCGTCGGGCCCGATGCGGACGTCGAGGACGTGGACCGCTGTCGTGATCGACAGCTCCTGCTTCATCAGGACGACGGTGGCGGAGACGAGCAGCGCCGGCTCGCGGCTCTCGATCGTCAGGCGCTTGGGGCGGCCCTTGCCCTCCGGGAGCTGGTCGAGGGCCCAGCGCAGGACGTCGATGGGGATCGGGATACGCTGGAACAGGGCGTGCCACGCGAGCTCGCGGAGGAGGCCCGGGTTCCGCGCGACGTGCCCCGCGGCTCGCTGCAGCGTATCCTTCACCTCGTCGGCGTTCACGGCGGGCTCCTCCCGGGGCATCCTGGTCGCGGACGCTACCAGAAGGACCGACAGAAGGGGATCGGGATAGCATGGCCGAGCCGTACAGCGCGCTGACGCATCCGGGGCGGCGCCGGAAGCTCAACGAGGACGCATGGGCGGCGGCGCCCGAGCTGGGGCTCTACATCGTCTGTGATGGCATGGGCGGGCACGCGGCGGGGGAGGTGGCGAGTCGCCTCTGCGCCGACCAGGTGGTGGCCCATGTGCGAGCCTCGGTGGGCACCGATCCCCAGGCCGCCCTGGTCCGTGCGATCGAGCAGGCGAATGAGCGCGTCTACGTCGAGGGGACCAAGTCCTCGAGCCGGGATGGCATGGGCTGCACCATCGTGGCTCTCCAGATCCTCGAGGATCGGGTCCTCGCCGCCTGGGTGGGCGACAGCCGGATCTACCGCAGGGACCAGCACGGACGGCTCATCACCGTGACGCGGGATCACAGCCTGCGCAACTTCGAGATCGACCGAGGGAACCTGCGCACCCCGAAGGAGATCCGAGCCTTCAAGCGGGGTCACGTGCTCGTCCGCGCGATCGGGGTACGGGAGAGCGTGCGTGTCGACGTGCGGCTGGTGCCGCGATCGGCGGGGGAGACCTTCCTGCTCTGCTCCGACGGGCTGACCGACATGGCCGAGGAGGCCACGGTCTCGAGCATCATGGACACCTGCGCCGGAGATCCGCAGGCCGCCGCGCGGGCCCTCGTGGACGTAGCCAATGCCAAGGGCGGCAAGGACAACATCACGGTGCTGGTGGTGCCCGTGCGATACGCGGGAGCCCGCGCGGGTGCGACCCTGGCCCCGGACGAGGAGGCCTCTCCCGCCGCCACCTTGCAGCTCGAGGCGTTGCCCGAGGTCGAGCTCCAGCGCCGGGTGGACTACGACGCCGCGACCCAGCCCAACCCCACGCTCCCGCCCGCGCCGCTGAGACGTTCCACC
>CAZEHU010000480.1:0-3569 GCA_964511605.1 uncultured Myxococcales bacterium | reverse complement strand
AGCAGACGTGCAGTGTGCTCACTGGGCGCTCTCCGCTCCCGCGCTGAACTCCGCGAGCCCGAGGCGGCGGCCCTCGCGGTCGACCACCTCGCAGGACCAGCGCCCCTGCCAGTGCTCCCTGACCCTCTGGCGAGACCACGTCCGCCACTTCGGGCTGCGACCGACGCTGAGCTCGACCCGGGAGACCACACGGCCATCGCGTCGCCAGACGTGGCTGACGTCGGCCTCGCCCTCCGCCCGGCTGTCGAAGACCGAGAAGCAGAGGAATCGGTCGGGCATCACCGCGTAGTGCTGGGCGACCCCCTGGGGCGTGCGGCTCTTGATCGACGTGGCGATGGCCAGGTCGACGACGCGCAGCTCCTGGCTGCCCGGGTAGAGGTGGACCCCGGGGCGCACCTCGGTCCCCTCGCCGTCGTGGCGCATAGACGGCGGTGGGGGCTCCACTGGGGGGGCCGGGGCTCCCTCGGCTTCGGGATCCCCACCCTCGGCTGGGATCTCCGGCTGGCGCGCCCGGATGTCCGCGCGTGCTGCGGGATCGTCACGGATCGTGCGGCGCTCCGCGGGGGTGAGCTCGCTGGCGGCGGCGGCGGCCTTCGGATCCTGGGCTCCGGGGGTCGCGCTCTCGGGTGAGGTATCCGCGGATTGGTAGCGGGAGTCCCCCCGCGCGCGCTGGATCGCGGCCCGCTCCGCTTCGCCGAGGGAGGGAGGCGGCAGGGCCCCTGCCAGTCCACGGGGTGTCGCTTCGGCCGGCTCGCCCGCGGTACGGGACGGCTCCGCTCCCGAGGGCGCAGCCGGGGTCGCTGCTGCAGCCTCCGCCGGCTCGGCCCCGGCTCCGTCCTCCCCGGCGCGCGCGCACGCGGAGGCGACCGCCGTCGAGGCGGTGAGGAGCGCGAGGGCGGGGAGGGCTCGCCTCGCTGCGAGGAGCGAGCGCTGCATGCCCGAGGGTATAGACGATTCTTGTCGGGATGGGGACCGCGCTCGATAGTGATCTGTGCTGCCCTGCTTTCAGGTGCGGCGAGGTGGAGGACGGTCATGGCCGAACCTGCGAAGACCCCGATAGAGGCCGAGACCGACACAGGACTCGATGCCTGCGCCCTGGCGGCGCTACGCATGGAGGCGACGAGCCGCCTCGAGGTCCTGCGCCGGGCGGCCGAGCGGATCGGGGAGCCCAAGCTGGTGGAGGCCGCTGTCGAGGCGCTGTTGGCCCGGGAGGCCGAGGGCTCGACCGCCCTGGGAGAGGGCAAGGCCATCCCCCATGCCACCGTCGAGGGTCTCGCGGCGCCCCTGATGGTCGACGTGAGCCTCGAGAGGCCGGTGGACTGGGCCGCCCCGGGGGCCCTCGAGCCGAGCGGCGCCGAGCTCGTCGAGCGTTGCACGGTGATCCTCGTCCCGCCCGGTCGCCACAGGGAGCACCTGGCGCTCTGTGCGCGGGCTGCGAGGCGTCTGTCCGATTCCTGAGAGGGCGCGACCTGGCGGGCCTCGAGGGGGAGCGGATTGTCGACAGTCCGACGCTTCGCTCCTAGCCTCGGGGCACGCCACACAGGGGTGACCCGAGGGGGCTTCGATGGGCGACGAGGGGAGCCGACACGAGGTGAGGGAGACCGAGGGCCCGAGGGCCCCGGGCGTCCAGATGGTGTGCCCCTCCTGCAACACCCTGTACGGGGCCGAGGCCCTCGTCTGCCCGGCGGACGGCACCGGCCTCCTCGAGATCCCCGACACCCCCCTGCTCAGCGACTCCGTGCTCGACGAGCGCTATGAGATCGGCGGTGTGGTGGGCGCCGGGGGCATGGGCATCGTCTACCGCGCGTGGCAGCGCGCGATGGAGCGCGATGTGGCGATCAAGGTGCTCCACCCGCACTACGCCCACGATCCCCGCGCCGTGAAGCGCTTCTTCCGCGAGGCGCAGGCCTCGAGCCGCCTCATCCACCCCCACGTCGTGACGGTCTACGACTTCGGGCGCTCGCGGAGCGGCCACCTGTATATGGTGATGGAGCTCCTCGAGGGCTGGACCCTCGGGGATCTCATCTACCACCGTGCCCCCTTGACGCCCGAGACCTCGGCGAGCCTCGCGATCCAGATCTGCGCGGCCCTCGAGGCCGCCCATCGAAGGCGCATCGTCCATCGGGATCTGAAGCCGGACAACGTGCAGATCGTGACCGAGGGGGGCACCACCTTCTGCAAGGTGCTCGACTTCGGCATCGCCCGCCTCGTCCGGGCCCCGGACGCCGATCTCGGAGTGCACCTGTCGACCGTCGACATCGCCGGGACCCCCGCCTACATGAGCCCGGAGCAGATCCTCGGCAAGGACCCCGATCCACGCTCCGATCTCTATGCCCTCGGCGTGATGCTCTACGAGATGCTCACCGGTGTCCGGCCTTTCGACGACGAGCACTCGGTGACCCTCTGCATGAAGCAGCTCAACGAGGAGCCGCCGCCCTTCGCCCTGCACCTGGACGCCGAGGAGATCTTGCCGCCCCTCGAGGCGGTGGTCCGGGCGCTGTTGGCCAAGGAGGTCGGTGATCGGCCACGGGATGCGGGCACGGTCAAGGCCCTCCTCGGCTCCGCCGCGAACCTCGATCCCGATCTGCTCCCACGCATCGAGCTGCCAGCGGAAGGACCAGGCCTGAGCACGCTCCCGACCCGTCCCGACGCGGGCGCCATGATGATGTTGCCTACCCTCGAGGGGGCAGCGGGCGCCAGCGCCGCCCTCGACCTCGAGCGGCCTCGGCCGCGCGGCTCGGCGGACAGCCGCCGCCTCGGCGCGATCCTCGAGCAGGTCAAGAGCCGCCGTCCCGACTCGGGGGCGAGCCAGGACAAGGCCAGAGGGACCCCGATCGCCGTGGCGGCGGTGCTCGCGGAGCGCGCCGCCGACCTCGTCCAGGGCGCCCTGGCCGATTGGCTCGAGGCCCGCCGGCACGAGGGCTGGTGCGTCCGGGTCCGGGACGCGGCGGCCACCGTCGAGATCCCGTCGGCCGGTGGCATCGCCCCCGAGGCCGGCGCCCGCGTCCTCGTCGATCGCTTGAGCGCCCTCCGCCGCGAGCTGCTCGAGGGCAACCTCGGGATCCGCGCCGGGGTCGTGGAAGGGAGCGATCCCGACGAGGCCAGCCGGATCGCGGCCGCCGGGAGCTCGGGCGATATCGCCGTGGCCGATGCGCTCGCGCGCCGCCTGGGCCTCCGGATCCGCCCGATCACCTCGGTCCGCCTGCCCGGTGGAAAGGCGATAAGCTGTGGTGCCGTGGACGTGGAGGGCCCCGGCGAGCAGAGCGAGGCGCCCACGGTCCTCGTGGGTCGGAGCCGCGAGCTCCGCCGCCTGGGCCAGTGCGCCGACGAGGCGCGGCGCGCGGGCGCACGGGCCATCGTCATCGAGGGCCCACGCGGAGTGGGGCGCACCTCCCTCGTGCGGGTCTTCGTGCGGGGCCGCCGCCACCTGTACCTGCGGGTCCCGCCCCTCGCCGCCGGGTGGCCGGGCCTCGTCGCGGCTCGCCTCGTGCGGGCCTGCCTCGGCCTCGACCACAGCGCCTCCGACGAGGAGGTCCGCGCGCGGCTCGAGCCCCTCGAGCCCATGCTAC
>CAZEHU010000479.1:0-3574 GCA_964511605.1 uncultured Myxococcales bacterium | reverse complement strand
GCTCGGCATCGAGAACGAGTCGCTCAAGGGCGCCGTCGACGCGGCGATCGCCGGCGAGGAGCGCGAGAGCCAGGAGCGCGAGAGCCTCGCTGAGACCCTCGCGGGGGCCCAGGCCGCCCTCCGAGAGGCCGAGGCACGTGCCGCGGCGGCGGGCGCCGCGGCGGACAAGGTCCCGAACCTCGAGGCCGCGGTCGCAGCCGCCCTCGCGGATGCCGAGCGCCTGCAGAGCGAGGCGGAGGACAACTCCCAGGAGCGCGACGAGCTCGAGAGCCGCATCGCCGAGCTGGAGGACTCCGTCGAGGCTGGCGCTCACGAGGCCTCGTCGGTCGAAGAGGCCACGACCGCGGCCGAGGGCCGAGCCACCGAGGCGGAGGCCCGCGTCGAGGAGCTCGAGGGCCAGCTCGAGCTGGCCACCGCGCTGGCCGAACAGACCTCGGGCCAGGCGGAGGACGCCGGCGCACGCGCCGAGGAGGCCGAAGGCCGCGCCGAGACCCTCGACGGGCGCGTCCGCGAGCTGGAGGCGGAGCTCGAGGCCAGCCGGAAGGAGGCAAGGACCCAAGCCGAGGAGCTCCGAGAGGCCTCCGAAGGGCGGATCGACGAGCTGGAGGCCGAGCTCAACGCGCGGAGCAAGGAGCTGGAGGCCGCCGACGCACTCGCTACCACCCTCGAGGAGGAGCGCGACGCCGAGCGGGAGATGGCGGCCGGCCTCCAGGCCGAGCTGACCGGCTCGCGGCAGGAGGTGGCGAACCTCGAGTCGGAGATCCAAGCCGCTCCCGAGCCGGGTGTGGTCGCCGACCTCGAGCGCCGCCTCGAGGAGACCGAGCGCGGCCGCAAGGAGGCCCTGGCCGAGCAGGCGCGCCTCGAGTCGGAGCTCGACAGCCTGCGCGTAGCCGCCGCCGAGAAGGACGAAGAGGTGGTGGGCATGGGCGATGAGCTCGCCGAGCTCCGCTCCGAGCGGGACGCCGCCCTCGGGGAGGTCGAGGAGCTCAAGGGCCTGTTGGTGGACTCGGCCTCCTCCGAGGAGGTGGCGGAGCTCAAGGGCGAGCGGCAGGAGTTCGAGCGTAGCGCCGCACGAGCGGAGGCCGAGCGTGAGGCCGCCGAGGCCCGGGTCGAGGCCGCCGAGGCCAAGGCCGAGGCGCTCGCGGAGGAGGTCGGCGAGCTCGGAGAGCGTGTCGCGAGCCTCGAGGCGGATCTCGACACCGCCCGACAGGATGCCGAGGCACGGGCCACGGCCAGCGAGGAGGCCAGCGAGGCGCTCGCCGGCAAGGACGCCGCCATCGAGGAGGCCGGGGCTCGGATCGCGAAGCTGGAGGCGAAGCTCGACGATGCCAAGACCGCGGCCCGAGACGCGGCCAGAGCAACCCGGGCCGCCGACAAGAAGCTCGCGGCCCTCGAAGCGGCGCGCACCGAGCAGGACGACGACGTGGCCGGCCTCAAGGAGGAGCTCCGCGCCACCGTCAAGGCGCGCGGCATCGCCGACAAGAAGGCCCGCGAGCTGGACAAGCGCGTCAAGGCCCTCGAGGGTGACCTCCAGGTCGCACGCGAGGAGGCCGGGCCCGCGACCTCGGCGATCCCCGAGAGAGCGAGCGAAGAGGCCCTCGGCGAGTTCCAGAGCCTCGTGCAGAGCCTGTACGAGGACATCAACGATCTCGCCAGCGAGTGGCGTAGCGACATCCAGCTCGGCCAGGGCTACCTGGGCGAGCTCGTCGAGGACAGCTTCGACGACGACGCTGCTCGAGAGGAGACCTTCGAGGGGCTCAAGGACGCCCTCGAGGCAATGGGCTCGACGACGGGCGAGATGAAAGAGAAACTGAAGGAGTTCCGGCACGTGCTGGAGTCCTGAACGGCCCCACGAGGCCGCCCCACGGGAGAGCCGCGATGAGCGACAAGCCCCTACCCCTCGAAGAGCAGCTGGTCACGATGGTGTCCGTGCGCGACGGGAACATCTACGTGAACAGCGCACGGGTGATGGTCTCCAAAGCGACCGCGATCGGTCTGCACGTGGATACCAGCCTCTCGGAGCCGCCGAGCTTCGATCGGGCCCAACCCCTGACGCTCCTCTATACGAGCGGCAAGCGCGTGCTGCGCCTCAAGGCCGTGGTGCGTGAGCCCATCGACGATGAGCGCTTGACGGTGCAGCCCGTCGGCGACGTCAAGGAAGGGGATCGCCGCGACTTCCGCCGCGCGGACATCAGCGCCCTCCTGTACTGCAAGACGATCGAGACCTCCCCGGAGGCGCGCCAGGCGCAGATGCAGGCCACCCCGGGCCACGACGAGTACGAGCGGGTCGACATCAACCTGTCGGGCTCGGGGGCCCAGTTCCGGACCTCCACCACCGGCTTCCAGGACGGCGATCTCATCGATCTCCGTATCGAGCTGCCGCTTCCGACCCCGACCATCGTCACGATCCTCGCCGATGTGGTCCGGGCGATCCTGGAGGACGACGGGCGGACGCTCATCGCCTCCCGCTTCTCCGAGGTCTCGGAGGCCGATCAGGATCTCGTCGTCTACACGGTCTTCTCCCACTACTTCGACTCCGAGGGCATCGACGACGATCTCAGCCTCGAGGTCTGACCCCCTCGCGCCGCAGGCGAGCGACGAGCTCAGTGCGGCGGGGTCTCGTCGCCCGCGGCGATGGCCGCGTCGAGATCGTAGATGTCGTCTGAGAGACGGAGCTGGCCGTCGCCCCCGATCCAGGCGGTGCGGTACTCGATCTGGATCGGCATGCCACGTCCGAGGGTCACCACCACCTCGTGCCGGGACGAGAGGATGCGCTGGGCATGATCCCAGGTCACAGGATGGCGATCGGCATCCAGCAAGCGACGCGCGAGCCCGAGCGCGTCGTGCACTCGGACGCAGCCATGAGACAGGGCCCGCTCGCGCTTGGAGAAGGCCTTCTGGTGGGGGGTGTCGTGCAGGTAGATGCCGCGACCGCCGTCGAAGACGAACTTCACCCGGCCGAGGGCATTGCGCCGGCCGGGGAGCTGGCGCGCGTGCTGGACGCCGTCAGCCGTCGTCCAGAGATCGAAGTCGTCATAGAAGCCCGGATAGCGCTCGGCGAGGGGATCGAGCTCGAGGGTCTTGATGCGCCGGGGCACGTGCCACGAGGGATTGAGGATGATCTGCGTGATCCGGCTCGAGAGGGTCGGTGTGCGATCGAGGTTTCCCTCCCTCTGGCCGTGAGGGTCCCGCGCCAGGCGGTTCGAGCCCACCACCACCTCGTGGCGCGCATGCTCCCGGCCTCCCAGGAAGAGGCGGAGCTCGTAGGCGGGCACGTTGACCTCGACCCGATCGGCGAAGCGGCGAGAGGCCGAGCGTCGATGGGCCTGCAGCACCCGGCCGATCTGGACGACAAGCTGCTCGAGGGGGCGGCCCAGGGCCTCGAGGGTGGCCTCGTCGACCCAGCCGGTGCGGGCGTGGTCGTGGCGGGATTGGAAGTCCTCGAGGGCCACGACCAGGGCCGCATCGAAGATCTCTGCGCCGTCCGGGCCACCGACGGGCGGGGCCGGGAAACCCAGCTCGGCGAGCCGGAGCCGCAGCGAGGCCACCTCAGGCCCTCGGCCTCGCTCGCCCT
>CAZEHU010000478.1:0-3574 GCA_964511605.1 uncultured Myxococcales bacterium | reverse complement strand
CTTGCCCGCCTACGACTACTGCATGAAGTGCTCCCACACCTTCAACATCCTCGACGCCCGGGGCGCCATCAGCGTCGCCGAGCGTCAGCAGACCATCTTCCGGGTCCGCGCGCTGTCCAAGGCCGTCGCGGAGGCCTACATCGCCCAGCGCGAGGCCCTCGGCTTCCCGCTCGGGGATGCGAGCGCCGCGAGCCGCACCGGCGGGGCCGCCTGATGCTGGAGCTCCTCTACGAGATCGGCTGCGAGGAGATCCCCGCCCGTCTCCTCGATCGGGCGGCCGCCGGCCTGCTCGAGCGGGTCCGGAAGGGGCTCGACAAGGCTGGCCTCGAGCACGAGGACCTGAGGGCCTGGCAGACCCCCCGCCGCCTGGCGCTCAGCGGCCGCGTCGCCGCCGGCCAGCCGGACAAGAGAGAGGAGATGCTGGGCCCGCCGGCACGCATCGCCTTCGACGAGGCAGGGCAGCCCACCAAGGCCGCCCTCGGCTTCGCCAAGCGCTTCGGCCTCGACCCCTCCGCCCTCGAGCGGCGCGAGACGCCCCGCGGGGAGTACCTCGGCGCGACCGTGTTCACCAAGGGACAAGAGAGCTCCGAGCTGCTCCCGGCAATCCTCGTCGAGGCCACCCTCGCCCTCCCTTGGCCCAAGGCCATGCGCTGGAGCGACCTCCGCCAGCCCTTCATCCGGCCGATCCACTGGATCGTCGCGCTGCTCGACGTCGAGGTCCTGCCGCTCACCCTGGCCGACGTGGCCTCCGGCCGCGCGAGCCGCGGCCACCGCTTCCACGATCCCGAGCCCTTCGAGGTCTTTGGCGCCAACGCCTGGCTCGAGGGCCTGCGGGCACGCCACGTGGAGCCGGATCCCGCCGAGCGTCGCCGCATCGTCCGCGAGGGGGCCGAGCGGCTCGCCGCTGAGGTGGGCGGCGCGCCGGAGCTGGACGACGCCCTCCTCACCGAGGTCTCGGGCCTCGTCGAGTGGGCCGTGCCCCTGCGCGGCGCCTTCGAGCCCGAGTACCTGGAGCTCCCTCCTGAGGTGCTCACGACGTCCATGAAGAAGCACCAGCGCTACATCCCGATCCGGGATAGCGAGGGCGGCCTCACGAACCACTTCGTGGTCGTCGCCAACGCCGAGGTGGACGATCCGGCCGTGGTGGTCGGCGGCAACGAGCGGGTCCTCCGGGCCCGCCTCGCCGACGCGCGCTTCTTCTTCGACAAGGACCTCAGGCGTCCGCTCGAGGCCTACGTACCCAAGCTCGCGGAGCGGCGCTTCCTCGAGGGCCTCGGCACCATGCTCGACAAGGCGCGGCGCCTCGAGGCCTCGAGCGGCGAGCGCGCGGGCCTCCTCGCCAAGGCGGACCTCGCGACGGAGATGGTCGGCGAGTTCGCGAACCTCCAGGGCACGATGGGGCGCGAGTACGCCCGCCACGCGGGGGAGCCCGAGGAGCTCTGCCTCGCTCTCTTCGAGCACTGGCTGCCCCGCTTCGCCGGCGACATCCTGCCGAGCACCGATGCAGGACGGCGCGTCTCCCTGGCCGACAAGCTCGACAGCCTCGTCGGCTGCTTCGCTATCGGCCTCGAGCCCACCGGCTCGGCGGATCCCTACGCCCTGAGGCGCCAGGCCCTGGGGGTCTTCCGCATCCTGGAGGCGAACCCCGGCGAGGAGGCCCTGGACGCCCTCCTCGACCGCAGCCGCGAGGTCTGGGGCGAGGCCCTGGACTGCGACTGGCCCGAGGTGCGCGCCCGCCTGATGGACTTCTTCCGCGGGCGCATGAAGGCCACCCTGGCCCGCGACTTCCCCACCGATCTCTGCGAGGCGGCCCTCGAGGCCGGCTACGCCCGCCCCGCCGAGCTGGTAGGACGCCTGAGGGCGCTGACCGCGCTCAAGCAGACCGAGGGCTGGGAGCGCCTGGCCATCGCGGTGAAGCGCTGCGCGAACATCGCTGGTGATCACGACGCCAGCGAGCCGGATCCGGCCAGCTTTACAGAGTCCGCGGAGCGCGATCTCTACGCCATGCTGCGGGAGATCGGGCCCCTCTCGGAGGCCGCGCTGGCCGAGGGAGCGTACGATGACGCCCTCGACCACCTCGTGCGCCTCGGCCCGTCGATCGACGGCCTCTTCGAGGCTGTCATGGTGATGAGCGACAACCCCGCCGAGCGTACGCGCCGGCTCGACCTCGTGGCCGCGGTGGGCCGAGCCTTCGGCCGCATCGCCGCTTTCGACAAGGTGTCCACATGAATATGGGCAGTACCTCCGATAGCCAGCGTGTCTTCTCCTTCGGCGATGGACGGGTGGATGGCGACGCGACCATGAAAGGGATCCTCGGCGGCAAGGGGGCCAACCTCGCCGAGATGACCCGCCTCGGCCTGCCGGTGCCGCCGGGCTTCACGGTGGATACCCGGTCGTGCTGCGCCTTCCTGGAGGCCGGCGGGGAGCTGCCGGGCCCCATCGCCGCTGAGGTTCGCTCCGCCCTGAGCCTGCTCGAGGGGGAGATGGGGGCGCGCTTGGGTGATCCCTCCGCCCCCCTCCTCGTCAGCGTCCGCTCCGGCGCCCGCGTCTCGATGCCCGGCATGATGGATACGGTCCTGAACCTGGGCATGAACGACGAGACCGTCGAGGGCCTCGCGACCACCACCGGCAACCGGCGCTTCGCCCTCGACAGCTACCGCCGCTTCATCCAGATGTACGCCAACGTCGTCATGGGCATGCGGAGCGACCTGCTCGAGCAGTACCTCGAGCACGCCAAGGATACCGAGGGCGTGCTGGCGGACAGCGAGCTGAGCGCCGAGGCCCTCGAAGGCCTCGTCGCCAACTACAAGCAGGCCATCGTCGATGCGATGGGCGCAGCCTTTCCGCAGGATCCGATGGAGCAGCTCTTCAGCTCCATCGGCGCCGTCTTCGGCTCCTGGCAGAACGCCCGCGCCGTCGACTACCGCAACGCCCACGACATCCCCCACGACCTCGGCACCGCCGTGAACGTGCAGGCGATGGTGTTCGGCAACATGGGCGAGGACTGCGCCACCGGCGTCTGCTTCACGCGCGACCCCAAGGACGGCGCGCCGCGCTTCTTCGGCGAGTGGCTGCGAAACGCCCAGGGTGAGGATGTGGTGGCCGGCATCCGGACGCCCCAGCCGATCAACGTCGACTCCGGCGCGAGGGAGGGCGACGAGCGCCTCGACGAGGCGATGCCCCGCGTCTACGCCGAGCTCGTCGAGGTCTACAAGAAGCTCGAGCACCACTACCGCGACATGCAGGACATCGAGTTCACGGTGGAGCAGGGCAAGCTCTGGATGCTCCAGACTCGCCACGGCAAGCGCGCCAGCCGCGCGGAGGTCCGCATCGCCGTCGACATGGCCAACGAGGGCCTCATCACCCGAGAGGAGGCGGTCGCGCGCGTGAGCTCCGAGACCATCGAGCGCCTCCTCCATCCGCAGATCGACCCGGAGGCCCCGCGCACGGTCGTCGCCCGTGGCCTCGGCGCCTCTCCGGGGGCCGCCACGGGGACGGTGAGCTTCGACGCCGACGACGCCGTTGACCGCGCCGGCCGCGGCCACCGGGTGATCCTGGTGCGGGCGGAGACCTC
>CAZEHU010000477.1:0-3574 GCA_964511605.1 uncultured Myxococcales bacterium | reverse complement strand
GGCGTGCGGGTGCGCGACGCCTGGGTGCCCGCCGGCGCCCGGCTGCGCTTCGGCACCGCCGAGGTGGATTTCCTGCTCGAGGACGCGCGGGTCGAGGTGGAGCTGGCGAGGACCGAGCGCTTCGGGAGTCTCCTGGGGCGCTCCAGCCAGATGCGGGAGATCTTCGCCCTGCTCGCGCGGGTCGGGCCGAGCAGCGCCACCGTGCTGGTGGAGGGAGAGAGCGGGACCGGCAAGGAGCTGGTGGCCCACGCACTCCACCAGCACTCGCGCCGGGCCGCGGGCCCCATCGTGGTCTTCGACTGCTCGGCGGTGCCGCCGGACCTCGCGGAGAGCGAGCTCTTTGGCCATGTCCGCGGGGCCTTTACCGGCGCGGTCGAGAGCAGGCGCGGCGTCTTCGAGCGCGCGAGCGGGGGGACCCTCTTCCTCGACGAGATCGGCGAGCTCTCCCTCGAGCTGCAGCCCAAGCTCCTGCGGGTGCTCGAGTCCGGGCGGGTCCGCCCGGTCGGCTCCGGAGAGGTGCGCTCGACCGATGTGCGGGTCGTGGCCGCCACGAACCGCCGCCTCGACAAGGAGGTGGAGGCGGGGGCCTTCCGCGAGGACCTCTACTATCGCCTCGCTGTCCTCCGGGTGCGCCTGCCGCCGCTCCGACATCGTCCCGAGGACGTACCGCTGCTCATCGAGCACTTCCTCGAGCAGGCTGGCGCCGAGGACGTGCACGTGGGCTGGGAGACGATGCAGCGCCTGCAGGCCCACCCATGGCCGGGCAATGTGCGTGAGCTCCGCAACTACGTCGAGCGTGCCGTGGTCCTCTCCGAGGGCGGGCGCCTCGAGACGCGCCACCTCACCGACGGCTCCCTCGAGACCGGACCAGGGGCGGCTCGCGCCGAGGGCGAGGGTGGCACGGTGCTGCCGCGCTACGACCTGCCCTTCAAAGATGCCAAGGCGCGCCTGCTCGAGACCTTCGAGCGTACCTACTGGACCCGCATGCTCGAGGCCTCCCGGGGGAACCTCTCCGAGGCGGCGCGGCGCGGCCAGATCCACCGCAAGAGCCTCGAGTACCTCTGCAAGAAGCTGGACATCCGCTGAGGCGGCGAGCCCTTCGGGGCCCTCGGCGAAAAACGGGGGCAGAAAATGGACGCCTCGTTCAGACCGCGCCTAGCATGGGCTCGCCACTGGGGAGGACTCACACCATTCGTGCGCCTCTGGAGGAACAACGTGAGCAAGACGAAGACCAGGACCCTGACCGATACCCGGACGACGACGACCCGCGGGGAGCTCAACCGGGCGATCCGCCGGGCGCGCCTGACGGATGAGGAGGAGCGAGCCCTGCGCATGCGGGCCGGCGTCTCCATCGCCGCTGCGGCGCCGCTGGAGTTCCGGGGCCAGTCCTCGGACGTGCTGGCGTCCAAGCTGGCTATGCTGGAGGCCGAGGCCCTCGAGCACGTGCGCCCGAGCCGCTCGGCCCCTGTGCCCCTCGAGGGCCGGAACCTCAAGAGCGCGATCATCGAGGAGCTGAAGAAGATCTAGGATCTTCCTCGCTCCTCTTCCCCTCGACCCAGCCCCTTGGGGAAGGGGGAGGGGCAGCCAGGACGGAAGACCCCCGCGCGGCGGAGCTGCGCGGGGGTCTTCTGCGTTCAGTCGCCGACGAGCTCCAGCATGCGCTCGCTAGGCCGCGCGACGAGGGCCCGATCTCCGAGGACGGCGATGGGCCGGCGCAAGAGGGTCGGGTGCTCGGCCATGTGGGCCAGGAGGGTGTCCGGATCATCGCCCACGGCCAGGCCGAGGGTGCGATTCGGCCGGGAGCGTGTCGCCAGGGCGTCGGCCATGCCGTTCGGCAGCTTCGCGACGAGGGCGCGCAGCTCTGCGACGTTCAGGGGCTGCTTCTTGTAGTCCCGGTAGGAGAAGGGGATGTCGCGCTCCTTCAGCAAGGCGACCGCCTTGCTGCAGTCGCTTCACGACCGTGTGCAGATCAGCTCGAGCATCAGGGCCTCCTCGGCATCCTCAGGGGGGCTCAGGCCGCTACGGGCGGCGTGATGGGGGCCTCCCTGGGGCCACCAGAGCACGTGCGGCCCGGCCCTTCAAGGCGGCTCCATGTCGGGGGCGCGCCTCTGTCAAACCCCTGTAAAACCGCGTGATGAAGGGGGATTCTCCGAATGGAACACGTACCATCCGCCCGTGATCAGCGCGGCAGACAAGCGTGAGCTCCGCCGGGAGCTGGAGGCGGCCGGATGCTTCGAGCGCCAGGAGCTCGCCGCCTGGGCCCAGCTCATCGCCCTCCTCGGCCTCGCCGGAGTCGTCCTCTCGGGTGTCGCTGCGTGGGGGCCCTGGGCGGCCCTCGGGTTGGTGCCCCTGAGCGCCCTCATCGCCACCTCGGCGGTGATGATCGGCCACGAGGGCGGCCATCGCAGCCTCTCCACGAGTCCGTTCCGGAACAGCTTGATGCTGCACATCTGCTTCCCGCTCATCGGTGGGCTCGGCGCGCTCTACTGGCAGTGGAAACACAACGCCGCCCACCACGGTCAGCCCAACGTGCCCGGCGCCGATCCCGACATCCAGCTCTGGCCGATGGCGAGCCACAGAGGGGAGTGGGAGCGCTCCGGCCCCTTCCGGCGCTGGCTGCAGGAGAAGCACCAGGGCTGGCTCTTCTGGCCGCTCACCACCTTCCTGCCGTGGTCGATGCGGGTCTCGTCGATCGCCCACCTCATGAGCCACATCCGCAAGCGGGGCTTCGACAGGGCGGCTCGAGCCGACGCGGCCGCCCAGCTCGGCCACTACCTGGGCTGGGTCGTCCTCCCCTCCCTCTTCTTCGACTTCTGGAGCGTGGTGGGGGTCTACCTGGCCTACTGGGCGATCATGGGGCTGGGCTTGTCGGCTGTCTTCGCGCCGGCCCACATGGGCCTGCCGCTCTATGAGAGCGCGGACTGCGGCTGGAGCCTGCAGCTCGCCACCACCCGAAACCTGCGCCTGCCGCGCTGGCTGGCGTGGACCTTCGTGGGGCTCGACCATCAGGTGGAGCACCACCTCTTCCCCAAGATGCCCCACCGCCACATGCCCAAGGCCTCGGCCATCATCAGCGCCTGGGCCGAGCGCGTCGGTGTGCCCTACCAGGAGATCGACTACGTGGACGGCCTCATGGACGTCACGCGCTTCATGGGCGAGGCCTGGACCTGGGAGGTCCAGCACCTCGACACCTCCGGCGGCGTCACCCTGGAGGCCGCGTAGAGCGCACCGCACGTCCGGATCCGTGGGGGGCCTGGGGGCGAAAGCCCCCGGGCCTACCCGACCGAATTGTGAGCGTTCGGGCCGGCCGGATGGGGCGTAACTCACGTTGGGGGCGAGTTGTGAGCGATCCGGCGGTGCCCTCCGGGCAGGGGGCCTGCCCGGAGGGTAGGCGCTACGGGATGGGGTTGGTCATGCACACGCCCTCGGACGCCACGCTCACTCCGGCGGAGGCGGCTCCGCACGCGTTGCCGTACGTCTTGCCGTCGCAGCCGCAGACCGGATCGTACTGGAGGGTACACGCGAGGGGCTTGGGGATGCAGAGGCCGGTGGAGCTGCACTGGCCGGTCTCCTT
>CAZEHU010000476.1:0-3580 GCA_964511605.1 uncultured Myxococcales bacterium | reverse complement strand
AGCACGCTCCTCCTCGTCCTCGCCCACGCGCCCAGCGCCCACGGCTCGGCCCTCCCGGAGCCCCGCGGCTTCACCGCCCCATCGCCCGGCCAGGCGGTCGAAGACACCCTGGCGACCCTGACCTGCCCCTGCGGATCGGCGAGTGCGCGAGGCGCTGCGGTCGTCACCCTGGCCACCGAGGGCTGTTCCTGTCCGAAGGCCCTCGACGATCGTCAGCTCGTTCGCCAGCTCGTCGAAGAGCAGCCACAGGCACGGCAGGCCTCCGGTCGCGCGAAGTACGAGACCCTAGAGCGCCTCGTGGCCCTCGACGCCGCGTGGGATGCTCGGGTGCGCTACGACGTCGCGACGTACGAGCACCTGATCACCACCACCAAGACGGTCTGCCCTGGGGAGAGGGGGTTGGTGCTCAGCCAGGCCCAGATCGCCTGCTCGGTCCGCAATCGCTGGTTCCCGCGCTTCCGCCGTCTCCTCGCCGCGGGCATGAACGAGCACGCGATCTATCGCTACTACGTCGACGAGAGCAATGTGACGATGGAGCCCCGGATGCCCTGGACCTACGAGGACTTGAAGGCCAACCCGGATAAACCCCTGAGCTGGGCCTTCCCCGCCAGCCTCCTCTTGGGTCTCGCTGCGGGCCTGCTCGCGTGGTTCGCCCGGCGCGGCCGGCGGACCGACGCCGCCCTTGCCCAGGCTCCCGCACCGGAGGACGCCCCGGAGCTCTCGAGGGAGCAACGCCTCCTGCTCGAAGACGAGCTGGATCTCCTGGAGGGCTAGCGCGGTGTCGACCTCCACCCTCCTCCTCACGCCTGTGCTGGCGCTCGCTTTGCTCGCCGTCGCAGTGCAGGTGGCCCGGGTGATCCGCGGCTGGGTGGAAGCGCGCGGCTCCGCGTCGGCGGCCCTCGTGGCACGAGAGCGCATCCGCCTCGAGGACTACAAGGAGCGCTTGCTCGTCACCCTCGGCGATCTGGAGTTCGAGCACGCCATGGGACGCCTCGGCGCGGAGGACTATCAAGAGATGAAGCGCCGCTTCGAGCGTCGCGCCGTCGAGGTCCTCGAGCAGCTCGAGGAGCTGGCATGAGCGGCGCCCTGCCCACCCTCACCCTGGCCCTCGTTGCGCTGGGTTCGGGCCAGCATCCGCACGCCCAGGCTCCTGCCGCGCCCCCAGCGAAGGGCATCGAGGTGAGCGTTCACGTCCAGCACGTCGCGCCCTCCGGCGAGCGCAGCCCCGTCGCGGATCGGGAGGTGATCCTGGAGGCCTGGACCCGCCCGCCGGGCCGCGGCACCCAGGAGGACCTCAGCTTGAGCTGGGCCGGACGCACCGGGGCCAGCGGCGAGGTCCGCTTCTCGGACGTCGTGCTGCCTCGAGGCGCCGAGGTGGTGGCGAGCGTCGTCCACGAGGGCGTCACGTTTCGCGGGCTGCCCCCCGCGAGCGGCGGGGCGCGCGCGCCCATCGGGGTCACGCTCTACGACGTCACGGCGGATCGCACGGGCCTGGTGGGCAGCGCCCAGGTGAACCTGAGCGTGCGGGACGCCTTCGTCATCGTCGAGCTCTCGATGGGCCTCCAGGCGGAGGGCGAGGGCGCCCGCCGCGTCATCGATCTCTCCCTGGGGGACGGCCCCGCCCGGATGAAGGAGCGAGGGGAGGGCGGCCTGCTCTTCCCGCTGCCCTTGCCGGCCCTCTTCGGACAGGCCGTCCCGCAGGGGCTGCTGCCGCCGGAGACCTCCGCCCGCCACATGGCCACCCGCGACACCCCGGCGACCGGTCGCTTCGTCTTCGCCGAGGGCGGCATGTGGTACTCGGGCCCGGTGATGCCGGGGACGGGCATCACCCTCCAGGCTCGCTATGCCCTGCCCATCGCGGCCGAGCGGCAGCTCGTCGCGCTGCGCTCTCCGATCCCCCTCGAACCGGTGGTGGCCCTCCTCGAGCACTCCGATCGGGTCGCCCCGCGCATGGTGCCGAGCCATGCCTACGTGGCGATCAGCCGGCGCAGCGGAGAGGAGCTACGCACGATCCTCCGGCTCGACGAGCCCCTGCCGGCCGGCGAGGATCTGGTCCTCACCCTCGAGGGGCTGCCGCGCCCCGGCCAGGTCTACCAACGTGCTGCGACGGCGGGGGCGATCGTGCTCCTCGCGGCCTTCCTGCTCGCGGTGGCGGTGGGGCGGAGGCGCGCGGGCGGGGGCCATGCTCGAGGCGCGTGAGCTCTCGCGCCGCTTCGGCAGGCGGTGGGCGGTTCGCAGGGTGAGCGCCCGCTTCGAGGCCGGCACCCTGAGCTGCGTCACCGGCAACAACGGCGCCGGCAAGAGCACGCTGATGGGTATGCTCTCCGGGGCCCTCCGCCCGACCGACGGCGAGGCGCTCGCGTTCGGAGTCGACGTGCACGCGCCCTCGGGACGAGGGGAGCTGCGCCGCCGCATCGCCTGGTTGGGCCACCGCCCCGCGGTCTACGAGGATCTCAGCGGGGAGGAGAACCTGCGCTTCTGGGCAGGGATCTTCGGGGTGGAGGTCGACCCGCTGCCCCTCCTGGCGCGCGTCGGGCTCGCTGCGGCTGGCCATCGGCCCGCGCGCACCTACTCGCGCGGCATGATGCAGCGCTTGGCCCTCGCGCGGGTGCTGGCCCAGGAGGCGGAGCTCTGGCTCCTCGACGAGCCCTCCACCGGCCTCGATCGCTCGGGCCGTGCCCTGCTGCTCGAGCTCCTCGGCGAGGCCAAGCAGGCCGGCCGCGCCCTCGTGGTGGTCACCCACGATCCGGCGGCCCTCGAATCGCTCACCGATCAGACCTGCGCCCTCGACAAGGGTCGGCGAGCGGCGCCATGAGGGAGACCTGGCTGCTTTTGCGCAAGGACGTGCTCGTCGAGCTCCGCACCCGCGAGGTGCTGGCGACGATGGGCCTATTCGCGCTCCTGCTGGTGGTCGTCTTCGCGTTCGCCTTCTCGGTGGACGAGACCCGCGCCCGCCTCGTGGCGCCGGGGATCGTCTGGGTGGTGGTGCTCTTCTCCGCGACCCTCGGCCTCGGCCGCGTGATCGATCGCGAGCGGGAGGGGGGCTGCCTCGAGGCGCTCCTGCTCTCACCGGTGGGGCCAGGCGCCATCTACCTCGCCAAGTCCCTGGGGGTCCTCCTCTTCGCCCTGGTCTGCGAGGCCCTGACCCTGCCGATGATGCTGATCTTCCTCGGGGTCGAGCTGCCCACCGAGGGCATCGGCCTGTTCAGCCTCGCCCTCTTCCTGGGCACCGCGGGGTTCGCGCT
The DNA here is from genome assembly GCA_964511605.1 of uncultured Myxococcales bacterium. Classification (GTDB taxonomy): domain Bacteria; phylum Myxococcota_A; class UBA9042; order PHBI01; family JACKFB01; genus CAZEHU01. The sequence goes on along the minus strand of CAZEHU010000476.1, from coordinate 335 downwards.
GGTGGGCACGCTCTTTGCGTCGATGCTGGCGGCGACCCGCATGAAGGAGGTCCTCCTGCCCCTGGTGGTCTACCCGGTGGTGGTGCCCGTCGTGATCGGAGGGGTGGAGCTGACCACCATCGCCCTCGGGGGCGGGCTCCCCTCCGACGCCCGCGGCTGGCTCGAGCTGATGGCGGGCTTCGACCTGCTCTTCGGCGCCCTCTGTGCGTGGCTCTACGGCCGCGTGATGCTCGACTGATCAGGGACGAGGACTGTGATAGGACGCGCCCTGTGATCGCCTCTTCCTCCAGCTCCGGGCCCCGCCCTCGCGGCTTCCCGTGGATGGTGGCCGTGGT
>CAZEHU010000475.1:0-3582 GCA_964511605.1 uncultured Myxococcales bacterium | reverse complement strand
CCTGGGCCCAGAGCAAGTGGGCGACCGTGAGGGGCTCGCCGTCGAGCAGGCCGGCCCGGACGGCCTCCTGAACCGCTCGGCGGAAGAGGCCGAAGGCGCGCGCGCTGGCGCGATCCAGCTCCGGCCAGCGCCCGGGCTCGTCCTGCTGGAGTTGGAACATGACCCGGTAGGACTCGGGATCGTCGAGGGCGTAGCCAAGGTAGGCATCCCCGAGGGCGCGGAGACGCTCGGCCGGCTCCGAGTGGGCCTCGAAGGCCGCTCTCTGCACGTCGCCGAAGCGCAGGAAGGCCTCCGTGCGGACCGCCGCGAAGAGCTCGTCGGTGCCGCCGGGGAAGTAGCGGTACGGCGTCATGGGGCTGCAGCCCAGGGCGCGGGCCACGGCCCTCATGCCCACCGCGTCGGGCCCGTTGGCCGCGAAGAGCTCCGTGGCGGCGGCCACCGCGCGGGAGCGGAAGGCGTCGATGGCGTCAGTGCTGAGTGTGGTGCGGGCCATGTCGAGCATGTACGCCGTAAACTTTACACTGTCAACCCCCACACGAGGGCGTGGAGAGGGCCGGGGGTGCGATTTGCCACAGCCGGAACCCGAGGGCGTGCGAAAACACGCGTTCACAGCGCGCCTGCGCTGAGGCAGCCTCCGCCCCGCGCATCCCGGGGCCGGGCTCGCCGCTCGTGCGCCCCCGCGGCCCCCGAGACCCCGCGCGCCTACCCCCAACCGAGGAGACGTTCGTGTCCAAGATCCCCCGACTCTCGAAGCTCGCCCTCTGCCTCCTTCTCGCCCTGGCCCTCGCGCTCGTTGCCTGCGGCAAGGATGGTGGCGCCGCCGCGGGCGGCGACAAGGCCGCGAGCGGCGAGAAGACCGCCGCGGCGGCCCCGGTGAAGGCGACCGACGCCGACCGAGCCGAGGCCAAGAAGCTCTGGGATACCCTCTGCTCCACCTGCCACGGCAAGACCGGCGCGGGCGACGGCCCCAACGCGGCCACGCTCAACCCGAAGCCCCGCTCGCTGAACGACGCGGAGTGGCAGAAGAGCGCCGATGACGCGAAGATCCGCAAGGTCATCGTCGAGGGTGGCCCGGCCGTGGGGCTGAACGCCTTGATGCCGCCGAACCCGGACCTGAAGGGCAAGCCGGGGGTGACCGAGGCCCTCGTCGAGATGGTCCGGGCCCTCAACAAGTAGTCCTGGCCGGTCAGAGGCTCGCGGCCTCGAGGTCGAGCCAGACCTCGAGGTCGTCGTGCCCGCGCAGCTCGCGGACCGGCCAGTCGGCCGCGCCCGCGGGCGCCTTGGCGCGGAGCGCCGCCGCGGCCTCCGCCTTCGACGCTCCGAACGCGAGCAGCCGGAGGCGGGAGGCGGCGGCGATCGTCGCCAGGCCCATGGTGATGCCGTGGGTGGGGACGTGTGCGAGCCCGTCGAAAGCGGCTGCGGCCCGTGCGCGTGTCTCCGGTGCCAGCGCGACCATGTGGGTCGGCAGCGAGGGATCGGTCCCTGGCTCGTTGAACGCGATGTGGCCGTTGGGGCCGACGCCGAGGAGCGCGAGATCGAGGCCACCGAGCTCCGCCACGAGCTCCTCGTACCGCCGGCACTCCGCCTGGAGCTCCTCGGGGCGCAGCCAGCCGCGCGGGTGGTGGAGGGCACCGGGCTCGAGCTCGAGGGCACCGATCAGGTGGGTGCGGAGCCAGGTAGCGAAGCTACATGGGTGCCCCTCGGGCAGGCCCACATAGTCATCGAGGGCCAGGGCCACGAGGGGGGCGAACGAGAGGCTCTCGTCCCGGTGGAGGCGGACCAGCTCCCGGTAGGTGGCGACCGGAGTGCCGCCAGCGGCGAGGGCGATCACGCAGCGCTCGCCTCGCTCCCCAGCCCGCCGAACGAGGGCGGCCACCTCGCCGGCCACCGCGCGGGCCGCCTCCAACGGATCGGATACGATGTGGAGCTCGATCGTGCTCCCGTCTGGCCGCGGAGCACGCTTCAATGGAGCTCGGGCCACGCCACCCGGGAGCTGATAAAGAGGCTGTCGGGATCGCTCAGGGTGGCCCGCATGGTCCCATGCCCGGGCTCGGCGACGTAGCGCTTCACCCAGGCGCTCGAGTCCAGGTAGTGGCGGGCGGTCAACGCCGCTCCTCGGTGATGATCTCGGCGGCAGGCCGGCCACCGAGGGGCGCGGGCTCGAAGTCGGGCCACGGACCCTCCTCCGCGAGGGCGACCTTGCCGGCCGCGGCCAGCTCCAGCAGGGTCGAGGGGAGCTCGCTCCGAGCGTCCCCTCCCGGCCGCGCCTGGGCTCGCGCCCTCACAGATCGCGGCCCGGCAGGGCAAGGTAGAGGAAGAGGGCCCGGTCCACTTGCTTCATGCGATGGCTTGGGGCCGTCCCGACGCGCTCCACGAGCGCGTCCCGGAACACCGTGTAGACCTCTGAGCAGCGGATCACGCTGTCCTTGGGCAGCTTGGTCACGTCTCGCCGGCGGAGGAGCACGTCGGTCTGGTACTCCCGAGGCACGCGCTCCCTCCCGGTCAGGGGGCAGAGCGTGACCCGCGGGTACGTGGGCACCAGGTTGAAGCTGTCCGAGGAGATCACCAGGTAGGGGCGGAGGCGCTTGGTGGTGTCCCTAGCCTGATCGCTCGACAGACCCTGACGAACCCACCACACCTCGCCGCGCCGTGGCACGGCCGCGCTCACCACTCTTCGTCGCTCGCGGCGGAGGCCGCCTGTAGGTCGGACGGGGCGTGCCGCAGTCCCGCGTCCCGGTGGAAGTCCTCCGCCATGAGCGCGGCGTCCTCCATGAGCGAGGGACGCCCCCTGGCCTCCAGGTAGTGGTCGATCGCACGCCGCAGCAGCTCCGTAACGTTCCGGGCCTCTCCCTCGGCAAGTAGACGCTCGATGGCCTCGAGCTGGCGGGCATAAGGAGCGAAGTGGAGCTTCCTGTGGGCGATGGACCGCATGGCGCCAGGGTGTACCAGAGGGTAACTTCAGGTCAACCTCTCGCCTTCTTCTTTCCTGGCGCGTTCCAACCCCGCCGTCGATGGGTGGTACCCTCGGCGCCGTGTCTTCCTCTGCTCTCATCCTGCGCCCTGCCCAGTGGGCTGCGATGGGTGCTGGGCTCCTCCTGGCCTGCAGCTCGGACGCCCCGACCTCGCTGCCTCCCGGCGGGGACGCGGGTGGCGGAGCCCGAGGCTCCTCGGATGCCGGACTCGAGCCCGCGCCCGAGCCCCTCGAGGCGCTCCGAGCCAAGGTCGACGTGATGGAGGCCCTCGTCCGGGCGGAGCACCTCCCGGACGGGCTCTTGCGCAGCGTGCGGGTCGACCACGAGGGGGTGGCCCAGACCGCCGATCACCTGCCGTCCACCGGCCTGTGGACGGCGATCTACCTGGCGAGCCAGAGCCTGCGCTACGCCTTCACGGGGGACCCGGAGGCCCAGGAGAACGCTGGCATCGCGCTGGCGGGGCTGAGGGACCTGACCCGCGTGACCGGACGGCCGGGTCTGTACGGTCGGGCCTACGCGAAGCCTGGGATCAGCTACACCTACGAGGTGGCAGGAGCGCCGACCTGGGTGGCCTCGCCGGCCCCGGGCTACGAGGGCTGGTGGTTCAACG
>CAZEHU010000474.1:130-3584 GCA_964511605.1 uncultured Myxococcales bacterium | reverse complement strand
GATCCGCGCACCATGATCCGCCCCACGATCCGTGCTCTCGCTGCCCTCCCTCTGGTGCTCTCCGCCGGCGGCTGTGCCGAAGGCGGCGGCGGAGAGGGGGCCGATCTGCGCCTCTGGACGGCGGCCCTCGCGCCGTGTGCCGACCACGGCAATGGTGATCGGGTCTTCCCTGCATCCGCCGACAAGGTGGTCGTACGCATCAGCGGAGGCGGCCTCGGGGGGATCGCGGGCGGCGGACCTCGGACCGTGGCATTCGCGAAAGGGAGCGAGAACGCGGCGGGCGAGGTCGTTGTCTCCCAGCTCCCACCGGGCGGCGGCATGACCGTGGAGGCGGTGGCCTGCCAGGGCTTGGAGCCCACGTGGGGGGGCGTCTCCACCGGGCTCTCCGTCGTCGCCGGCCAGAGCACCTCGGTGGACCTCTTCCTGACCCCGGTCGACGAGCTGGCCTGTACGGGCTCCGCTGGCGCCCCGAGCGGCATGTCCTCGGGCCACGCCTTCTCCGCCAACTGGGACGACGGCCAGCGTGGCTGGGTCTTCGGTGGCTTCTTCCAGTGGAGCGCCGGGCAGAAGCGCCTCGACGCCACAGCCTCGGTGGAGCGCTACGATCCCACCAGCAGCACCTTCTCCTCCGCTGGCGCCCTGGGCCATGCGCGCGCCTTGGCCGTGGCCGGCGATGCAGGTGACGGAAGGGCGCTCATCGTGGGCGGCGGTCGCTCGCTCGAGGTCGCGGTGGGCGGGGACCGGCCGCCCTTCTGGCCCTCCGTGGGCTCCGCTCCGGACGATGGTGTCGAGATCTGGGATCCTGCGAGCCTCTCGGCCACCGGGTTGGGCATCGAGCTGCCGGCCTTCTCCAGCTCCGCTGTGCTCGCGGACGGGCGCGTCATCACGGTGGGCGGCATCGCGGCCGACGCGGGAGGTGGCGCCAGCCCTACGGACGTCGCCGTAGCCGGGGCCGCGGTGGTGACCGCGAGTGGGGCGACCCCGATCGCCCTCCCAGGGGGGCGCTATGGAGCTGCCGTGGTGCCGACCGATGGCTCCGGCGTGCTGGTCTGGGGCGGCGAGATGTCCGGCGACGAGTCGGCGATCGCGCTGTGGATCGACGTGGACACCGCCACCGCGACGCCGCTGACGGGTACGCCGCTGAGCGGCATGCCCATCTTCCCATCGGGGATCTGGCTCGCCTCCACGCCGGGCGGCGACGAGCACCACTTCCTGGTCTTCGGTGGCACGGATGTGGCGGCGCCGGGGGGCCCCGGCGACTTCTCGCTGTCCGCGGACACGGCGCGGGGCGAGAGGGTCGTCGTCGACCCGGACCAAGGGACCTTCGTCGTCACCTCGGAGATCGGCGCGACCGCCCACGCCTGGCGCCGCGCGCTGGCCAGCGTGGTCAAGCTGGAGGACGACGCGCGCGTGTGGATCCTCGGAGGCTTCACCAGCTTCTCCGGCGACGCCGATGCCTGCCCCGGGGTCGGTGAGGGCCCAGCGCCCCTCGACTGTCTTCAGGAGACCTTGTTGCAGGTCTCGCCGGTAGAGGAGGACGATGGCACAGCGAAGGTGAACCTCGAGATGGTCCCGCAGACCACCGCGGTGGCGCCCTTCGGCGCAACGCCGCTCCACCTCTCCGACGGCTCCTGGCTGATGACCGCCGGCATCTCTTCGCTCGCGACCGCCACCGGCAGCGAGGTAGGCACCTCCGCGGCCCTGACGCGCTTCACGGTCTCCGACGCGGGGCTCTGCTCCGTCACTCCTCAGGGCCCGTAGATACGAGCGACCTCGACGTCTCGTCGTCCGCACGCGTAGCAGGCTCTCGGGGCCCGCTTCATCTTGCCTCACCCAGGGCCTTCGTGTATGGGTCCGCGTCCCGCGTGGACCCACCCCCGGATCGGAGGTCGAATTGGCGATCGCACCCACCAACGTTGGTCGATATCAGCCCATCGAGCTCGAGCCCGGCGCGCCGGGCGCCTTCGCTTGCTTCGGTAGCTGGGAGAACAAGGACTCTTGCCAGCCCCTCGAACCCTCCGAGGATCCCCTCGCCGGCTGCTCTCAGGCCGTCGAGTGTCGGCGCTTCACCTTGGAGCGCAACCCGCCGACCACGCGCGTCTTCGCCAAGCCACGCCAGGACGGCCGCTTCGAGGTGCAGCAGTTCCGAGACTTCATCGAGAAGAACGACAGCTACAAGCTGACCGTGAACGCGGGCCTCATCGTGGTGACCTTCCCCGGCGATCGCCGCGTGCCCAAGTCGCGCCGCTTCTTCCTGCATACCAAGCATGTGGATCAGGCCGGCATGGACATCGAGCGGCCCTTCGAGATCGTCGTCTCGATCGACCGCCTCCTCGTCCGCCAGGCCGGCACCTCGAGGGCGGCCGCCGCAGAGCCTTCCAAGCCGCAGCGCCGCGAGGAGGAGGATCCCGATGCCCGCCGGCGCCGCATCGCCGAGCGCCTCCGCCAGAAGGCCAGCGAGGATGCTCGCAGCAAGGACGAGGTGGAGGAGGAGTTCGACATCGAGCTCGACGTCGACATCGACATCGACGAAGAGGAGGACGAAGAGGAGACCGATCTCGAGGCCATCGCGAACCCGGAGCTTGATACGGAGTCCGCGGAGAAGGCCGAGGGCGGCGAGGAGGCGGCCGCGGAGGAAGAGGAGGAGATCGACCTCACCAGCGACCTCGACGACGACCCGGAGGTCAAGCAGCTCGGCGCCCTCGGCGCGGATCTCCACGACGAGGAGAGCCTCCCGGGTGACGAGGAGCTCGAGGGGTCCGAGGAGCAAACCGCGGAGGGCGAGGACGCTGCAACGGCCACCGCCGTGGAGGCGAAGGCTCCCGCCAAGGGGGCGAAAGCGAAGAAGGCGGCCGCGAAGAGGGCGGAGCCCAAGAAGGCGGCGGCGAAGAAGGCGGAGCCCAAGAAGGCGGCGGCGAAGAAGGCGGCGGCGAAGAAGGCGGAGCCCAAGGAGGCCGCCGCAAGGAAGGCACAGCCGAAGAAGGCTGCGGCCAAGAAGGCGGAGCCCAAGAAGGCCGCGGCGAACAAGGCGGCCGCGGAGAAGGCGGAGCCCAAGGAGGCCGCCGCAAAGAAGGCACAGCCGAAGAAGGCTGCGGCCAAGAAGGCGGAGCCCAAGAAGGCTACGGCGAAGAAGGCCAAGACGGAGAAGGCCGCCGCGAAGAAGGCGGAGCCCAAGAAGGCGGCCGCGAAGAAGGCGGAGCCCAAGAAGGCCGCCGCGAACAAGGCCGAGCCGAAGAAGGTCGCGCCGAAGAAGGCCGCCGCGAAGAAGGCCGAGCCGAAGAAGGCCGCCGCGAAGAAGGCCGAGCCGAAGAAGGTCGAGCCGAAGAAGGCCGAGCCGAAGAAGACCGCCGCGAAGACGTCTGCCGCCAAGAAGGCACCTGCCAAGAAGGCTGCCGCCACGAAGGCACCTGCCAAGAAGGCTGCCGCCACGAAGGCACCTGCCAAGAAGGCTGCC
>CAZEHU010000473.1:0-3589 GCA_964511605.1 uncultured Myxococcales bacterium | reverse complement strand
GTCGCCAGCCACCTCGAGGCGCTCCTCGCGAGCGTCCGGCAGCACGATCCAGGTGAGTTCTACGTCATCGAAGAGGGCGCGCGGGTCGACGCGGCCCTGGACCAGGAGCCGACCCGCAGCGAGCAGCTCGCGGCCTTCGCGCGACAAGAGGCGGTCAGCCTCGGGGTCTTTGCCGGGCTCCTCCTCTGGTGGCTGATCCTGTGGCTCGCGCTCCGCCGGCGCGGGCGCCGCCTTCGTATCGTGCTGGCCTGGAAGCCCACCCACCTCCTCCCGGCGCTCCTCCAGGCGGCCTTCCTCTTCTACTGGGGCGCCTGGTACGGCGGGGTGGGCCAGCAGGTGCCCTACATCCTCGCCCAGCTCGCGTTCGCCATCGCGCTGGACGTGCTGCTCTCCGCCACCCGCCACGACGGCGAGGCGGTGGTCGGGGCCGGCACCCTGCCCATCGTGGGGAGCGCCAACCTCTTCGTCTGGTACGGAGGCCCCAATGCGTGGCTGGGCTACCTGACCATCGCTGTGGCGGTCGGCTCCAAGGCCTTCTTCCTTCGGGGTGGGCGTCACATCTTGAATCCCAGCGGCATCGGGGTCGCCGTGACCGGCGTGATGTGCCTCGTGGCACCCGAGGTGTGCGGCTTCTACGACATCTCCCACGCCTTCGGGGCCGGCCCCAACATGCTGGAGGTCATCTTCCTCCTCGCCCTGGTGGCGGAGCTGCGCGTGCCCATCGTGCTGGCCTCTATGGGGGCGCTGCTGGGGCTCCTCCTCACCGTGGAGACCCAGCTCCTCGTCCGGCCCTCGCCCCTGTGGGGACCGGTCTTCCTCGCTATCGCCCTCCTGGTCACGGACCCGGCCACGATCCCCAAGCGCCCCTCGGGCAAGCTCCTCTTCGGTCTGGCCTACGGCGTGCTCGTCGCGGTGATCTCGACCACCCTCGAGGCGTACGGACATAGCGATTTCTTCGGCAAGGTCCTGCCGATCCCCCTGTTGAACCTCGTGGTGCCCTGGTTCGAGTGGGTCTCGGAGCGCTGGCAGCCCCGCCTGCTCGATCGCCGCTGGAACACGGCCCACGTCGCGGTGTGGGCGATCCTCGTCATCGGCCTCCTCCACCTGACCCAGGCCAAGTACCTCGGACCCCGGGACAACAAATTCGACCCGGCCCTGACCCCGCGCCTGGTGCTCCAAGCGGACGGCACCGCCCCCTGCGAGACGAACCCAGCCCACTGCGAGCCCTTCAGCTTCGTGAAGGAGGCCGCGCTCTGGCGCACCCCGGCGGAGGGCTCCGCCGCCGCGGCGGACGAGACCCCACCCCTCCACCGCTCCACCAGCGGCCTCGCGCTGGTGCTCGGGCTGGCCGGTCTCGCGCTCCTCCTCGACCTGCGGAGGGCGGGCCGCGACCTGGGCCTGACCGGGAGCACGGGACGACGTGTCCTCGGTGGGCTGGTGCTCCTGACCGCTGCCGCTGCTGTGATCCGCGGGCTCGTGCCTGCGACGTTCATCCGTGAGGCCCACCCCCTCCTCTCCATCACCCTCCAGGGGGACTCCCCCCTGCTCGGTCAGCCCATCGACCTCTATCCCCAGGGACCGAAGCTGATGGCGGCCGTCCTGGGCCCGCTGTTGCCCGAGGACCCTTATGCCGCCTGGCTGATCGCCAATGAGGTCTTCGGTACCCTGGGGGTCCCCGCCATGTTCGCGCTGGGCGCCGCTGCCACCGGTCGGACCAGCGTCGGGCTCGGCGCCGCGGCCCTCCTAGCGTTCTGGCCCCAGCACGTGCGGGTCTCCAACTCGGAGTCCGTGCACGTCGCGCTGATGCTCTGGGCGACTCTAGGGCTGGCGTGGACCCTGCTGGCGGCGAGGACAGGCCGCGGCCGGGCCCTCGTGGTGGCGGCCCTGGCCTTCGCTGCCTGCATCACCACCCGCCCCGAGGGGGCCTGGTGGGCGGCTGCCGCGATCCCGGCGGGCCTCTGGGCCGGCCCCGGCATCCGCCAGCTCCTCCGCCGCTTCTGGGTGTGGGCCCTCCTCCTCGGCCTGCTCGCGCTCCTCCTGCCGATGGTCCTCAGCATGCTGGGCAGCAGCAGCGCGGCTCGCTTCGGCCCCGGCTCCGGAACGGGCGAGTCCCTGGGCCTCGGCAGCCTGCTCACCGTTGCCTCGGCCCTCGTCCGCCCCGACGGCCCGAACGCCTTCTTCGACGTCGCCACGACACCCGCTTGGCTCTGGCCCCTCGCGCTCGCCGGCGCCTGGCTCGGCTGGCGCCGCGGCGACAGGGCCCTCGCCGCCTCCGCCGCCCTCGTGACGGCCGGCTACATGCTCCTCTACGCCCACCTCGGCCCGGCCGGCGCCGTCTGGGAGTGGGCCCGGTACCACGCCGCGGCCCTCCCTGCCGTCTGCCTGCTCACCACCCTCGGCGCCTTCGCCCTCGCCGAGCGGCTGCGAGTCCCCTCGAGGCGCCAGGCCCTCGCCGTCTCCGCCGCCGCCCTCCTCGGCGGCGCCGCCTGGGCGCCCGCCCTGGGCAGCGTCCACGGAGATTGGCAGGCCGAGCTCGACTGGTGGATCGAGCTGCACCGCCGCCCCGATCCCCCCCTCCCCCAGGCGGCCCTCGTCGTCACCCCGGATAACCGCCGCCGCTTCCTCGACATGACCCCTCGCGCGGCCATCGAGCCCCTCACCCGAGGCCTCCAGCATAGCGGCCACGCCTGGACGATCGAGCACGCCCTCCAGCACCTCGACCCCCTCCGCCAGCGCCGCCCGGCCTACTTCTACGCCGGTCTCTACTGCCACCTGGCCGTCGCCCCGCCCCTGCCCGAGCTCCCGCCCCCGCGAGATACCGAACCCGAGCCCTACAACCCCCAGTGCGCGGCCATGAAGGAGGCCTTTGTCCTCGAGCCGGTCGAGCGCCTCACCATCGACGCCCCCACCTACCTCGCCGCCTACACCGCCACCCGCGCGCCCGGGCCGCTCGAGCTGGGGCTGTACCGCATCCGGGCGCGGCGCCTCTCAGCCAGCGAAGGTCTGGCTCTCCTGCCCGACCCCATCCTCGAGATCGATGGGCGCCAGCAGCCGCCGATGGGGGCCGGAGCTGCGCACCAGATGGGGGGGCCGGAGGAGGGGAGGTAGGTCCAGATCCATGATACCATCAGCCAGGGATCAGAGGATTCGGGCGGGGCCGGTCGAAAGGTGATGGGAGAGCCAAGGGATTGGCCCAAGACAAGGTGGTCGACCTGATGGGTCCGCCACCGGGGGTTGGCTCTCGGGACCGCCTGGCCATGAGGCGGAAGGCGGCTTGGCATGCCGAGCGCGAGCAGATCATCGGAGGAGGGGCAAGTTGAACAGGTTGTTTCGATCCAATCCCCAAGGACTTGTGCCACGTTTCGTCAGCACAACTCTCTTCCAGGGCATAGGGGGACACCATGGATGTCTTCAGCGTTCGCGACCTTCGCAGTCGCTCGGGTACCCTCGTTCGAGATGCGGAAGAGGGGCGCCTCTCCTTCATCACCAAGCACGGGGGGGCCTGGTGCCGTGGCTATCGAGGCTGCCATGGGAGGCTGTACCGCATTGCTTCGTCGGCGTCTCGACGCCGCTGTCGGCCGATCTCGCG
>CAZEHU010000472.1:0-3598 GCA_964511605.1 uncultured Myxococcales bacterium | reverse complement strand
GATCGGCCCTGCGCGCCCCACGCAGCCGTGCACCAGGCAGCGTGTCCTCCCGAGGTCGGGCGGCGCGTCGCGGGGGAAGAGGTCCTGGTCGAAGAGGAGCGTGGTGGCCTGCGCCTCCCCAACGAAGCGTAGCGTCCGCGGCAGGGTGGCGAGGACATCGAGGGCCCCGCGGCGGAGCCCGGCGTCGAGGCCGGAAGGCGGCAGGAGGAGGCCCGGACAGAGCGAGGCCCCGAGCGCGAGGCGGGCTGGGGTCCAGTGCCCGCCGGCGCTGCAAGAGCGCGACAGCCCCCGGGCGAGCTCGGCGAGCACATGGTGCCTGGCCTGCAGGCCGCCGGACAGAGCCCCGAGGAGCTCGCAGAGGGCCCGATCCACACGCTCCCCGGCCTCTCCGGTGCGGGAGGCGATGAAGCCCGCGAGGGTCTCGAGCGCCGGGGAGACCCCGGCCGCTCCGGGTGGCGCCTCGGCGTCGTCCGGAGCGAGGGGGAGGCGCCCCGGGTCGAGCTCCTCCGCGCGGCCGAGCGCGCGGATCAGAGGCGGCCCCTGGCGGGCCCAGTCCAGCCGCCCGAGCCAGGTGGAGAGCGCGTCGTGCGGCACGAGGCCCGCCCGCAAGTAGCCGAGCACGATCTCCAGGGCGCGGGGACCGAGCGGAGCGTCGCCGAGCCGACCCAGGGCCGCCCCATGAGACGCCGGATCGGCGAGGAGGTGGGCGACCAGCTCGGGCTGGGCCGCGCTGAGTGGGTGCGCCAGCGCGAGCGACCGGACCTCGGCCCGCGGGTGGAAGAGCGCGTGCATCCAGCGATGCCGATCCTCGAAGATCGCAGCGGCGAAGGTCTGGACCACCACCGCGAGGACCTCGGGATCCTCCTCGAGCAACCGGCTGAGGAGGAGCTGGCGTGTGGGGCGCCCCTGGAACCCCTCGAACGCCCTCAGGCAGGCGGCCCGCACCTCGGGCTCGGGGGCCTCGAGGCCTGCCTCGAGGCGGGCGAGCCAGGGCCAGCGTTGCTGCGGAGATCGCGCGGCGAGGGTCGCGAGATCCTCGCAGTCTCCGGCTCGTGGCGGCCCCTCGGCGAGCGCCCGCCAGAGCTCGAGATCCCTCATCTGGCCGCCGCTCGCGCCACGTGGAGGAACCTACCACGGCGGGCGCACGTGGTACCCTGCGTCCATGGTGGCCCTCGTCCAGTCGGCGCTGGCTCGCGGTCGCTACCGCCTTCGTCCCCCCGGGGCGCATCCTCCTCTTCGATATGGCGAAGAAGCACGCCACGGCCACCCTCTTCGTCGGGGACCTGGGGGCGCAGGCAATCGCGTGGAGCCCGACCGGAACCCGACTGGCGGTCGCGGAGCTCGAGAGCGCTCTGACCCTGTGGCAGCCCGTTCGAGCCGGGCAGCATCGCACGCCGCTGGCTCGCCTCGAGGTCTTCAATGGCTATGGCTTCCGAGCGGCCTTCTCCGCGGATGGCCAGGGGCTCGCCTTCGGCACGAATGGGCAGGAGTCGGCGCTCCGCCTGTATCGCCGGGTGCCGGCGCGCTAGGCTCGAGACCAGCCGAAGGGGCGGCCGAGAGGGGGCGATCTGACAGCGGGGGAAAGCCCTTTCCTAGAGGGTTCGTTGAGGGTGGACGCCCGCCCGTGGGATCGCTCGGGCATGAAGAACGTCACCCTCGTGCCTTCGCTCGCCGCCCTGCTCCTCGTCGCCTCCGGGCCCTTGGTCGCCGGCTGCGCCGCCTCCCCCCGGACGGTGACCGAGACGCCCCCGCCGATGGAGGTCCCGCTCGCTACGGGCTGGTCCCTCGCGCCCCGGGGAGCGCCTGCTGCGTCCCATGCACGCGCCGCCGAGGACGTCCGCATGGAGTACGAGGTGGCCGCCATCGGCTGCGCTGGCCTGCCGGGGGCCATCGAGGCCTTCTTCCCCCAGATGCCGGACGAAGCGCTCGAGCCCCTCGTGCTCGAGGCCGGTGACCGCCTGGTCCGCTGCGGCCAGTGGCGCGACGTGCTGGAGCTGCTGGCCTGGCGACCCCAAGGGGCGAAGCTCCTCGGACGCCTCGAGGATGCTGGCCACGATGTGCTCGGGGCCCTCGCGGACGTCGTCGGCGATCGGGTGATGCCGCCGCTCCGCCACGAGCCGATGGTCATGGCCCAGGTGGTCGACTTCCTGATGCAGCGGCATCGGGGCGCGGCCTGCGCCATCGCCCAATCGTGGGTGGCCGGCGAGGCCCGACGCAACGTCGGACCCTGGCTGCAGCACGCGGTGGATGCTTGTGAGGAGCCAGCGTAGCCCATCGGCTGGTCTCTAGGGCGCCGAAGCCACCTCGTTGATCACCTCGTCGAAGTACTTCGACTGGTCATAGTAGCTCGACCAGACGTACTCCATGTTCTTGCCCCGGAGCACGGCGTGCCACGGCGTGAAGGTCTGGATGCCGCCGGAGGCATCCGCAGCGAGGTAGGGGTTGATGTAGGTCCAGGTCGTGGCGAAGGCCTGCGCGTCGATGGCGTAGCCCTGAGGATCCACAAGGGGGATCTGCTTGGGCTGATCGCTGTAGTCGATGAGCACCAGCGAAGGGTCCACGCCGTGCTGGGCCGCATACTGCTTGCAGTAGTTCAGGGTCGGCTTGTTGTAGTACTGGTCCTCGGAGAGGAGCACGTACATGTCGAGCTGGGGCGGCATCGTGGCTTCGCTGATCTGGCCGCCCCACTGCTGCGAGACCCCCATCAGGAGCTGCGAGCACGCCCCGCACCAGCCCGCGGAGCCCATCAGCCACATGGCGTTGGCCTGGCCGCAGGTGTCGTGGAGGCTCACCGTCTCGCCGAGGCAGTTCATCAGCGCGAAGTTGGCGATGTTGGCGCCGACGCCGGTGCCGCTGCCCTGGGCCAAGCACTCGCCGGCGGAGGGACCCACCGGGCCCGGATCGGTCGAGGTGCCGGTGTTCCCGGTGCCGCCAGTATCCCCGATCACCATGCCAGTGAACGCCTGGCCGTCGAGGCACCAGGTGTCGCCGCCCTCCACGGGCGTCGAGGTGTAGGTGTTCGCGTCGATGGTGACCTCGCGAGCGATCACATCGTGCAGCTCTCCGGCGAACGTCCCGCCGAGAGAGGTGATCTGCACCTTGCCCTCAGCGGCGTAGAAGTCCTTCGCGCAGCTCACCCCGTCGCCCTGCTGCGTACAGCCCTTCACGAGGCGGACACAGAGGCCGCAGTCCGCGTAGTTGTCGCCCGTGAGGTCGTAGATCCCCGGGGCGGTGGGGCCGCCGTAGTCGGGTGAAGAGTAGATCTCGATGGTCAGCGCGTCGTAGGGCGCCTCCTCCGAGGTGGCGGCGATGTAGTAGAGCACGTCCGGCTGGGGCTTCTGAGCCTGCTCGATCGCCATGTCGAAGCCGCTCGCCGTGCACTGCTGCGTGGTGGGGGTGCCGCCCGGATCCGTCGTGCCGGGGGGGGTGGGCCCGGTACCCGTACCCGCGGGGGTGTCGGTCCCGGTGGGATCGCCCGCGGTGGCGCCATCGCCCCCGCCCGCGGCTCCGCCATCACCGCCGCCGTTGTCCATCGGGGCGGAGGGTTTGGTGCCAACCTCCCCCTCTGCGCCGCCGGTCGTGGCAAACTGTCCATCAC
>CAZEHU010000471.1:0-3605 GCA_964511605.1 uncultured Myxococcales bacterium | reverse complement strand
ATGGAGACCCCGCCCCGCCCGGCCGACATCCCCGTGGAGCTCATGACCCCGGCCCAGCTCGCCGAGGCCGTGCGCTACCACAACTGGCGCTACTTTCGCCTCTCGGCACCGGAGATCAGCGACTACGACTTCGATCGGCTCACCCGGCGCCTCGCGGAGGCCGATCCGGACCATGGGGCGCTCGCCGAGCTCTGGGACGAGGCGGTGGGCGGCGATCGGGTCGAGCACTCCGCCCCCATGCTGAGCCTCCAGAAGGCCTACGGTCTGGAGGACGTCGAGCGCTGGCTCTTCCCGCCGAAGACCAAGGAGCGCCCTCGCCTCTTTCAGGGAGCCGTCATCGAGACCCCCAAGCTCGACGGCGTGGCGGCCGCCTTCCGCTACGACCGCTCGGGGCGCCTCGCCCTCGCACTGACCCGCGGCGATGGCGTGCGGGGTGAGGTCTTCACCCCCAACGCGCGCTACATCGAGGGGGTCCCGAACCAGCTCACGGGCCCGCCCCTCGACGAGCCGGTCGAGGTGCGCGGCGAGCTCTACCTGACCCTATCCGCCTTCCGCCGCCTCGGCGGCGACTTCTCGAACCCTCGGAATACGACCGCCGGGGCGATCAAGCAGAAGGACCCTCGGCGCACGGGCACCTACGGCATCTCCTTTTTCGTCTACGACGTGCTCGGGCCGGACTTCGAGACCGAGACCGAGAAGGTGGCCTGGAGCCGGGCCCGGGGCCTCGAGCCCGTGAAGACCAATTGCCTCGAGACCCTGGACGAGATCGCCGCTGGCTATGCAGCCTGGGAGGCCGAGCGCCCGAGCCTCGACTTCGAGATCGACGGGGTCGTCTACAAGGCCGATCGGGTCGACGAGCAGGCCCGCCTCGGCGCGACGGCCCACCACCCGCGAGCGGCCGTGGCGTGGAAGTTCCAGGGGGACAGCGGCACCTCGGTCCTCGAGCGGGTCGAGTGGTCGGTGAGCCGCACCGGCACCATCACCCCGGTGGCCATCATCGAGCCGGTGGAGCTGAGCGGGGCCTTGGTCACCCGCTGCTCCCTTCACAACCTCACCATCGTGGAGGAGCTGGACCTCAGCCTCGGCGCCACCGTCGTCGCGACGCGCCGGGGCGGCGTGATCCCGCACATCGAGTCCGTGGCGGAGCCGGGCTCGGAGCCGGTCGAGCCCCCGACCACCTGCCCCTCCTGCTCCGAGCCTACCGTCCAGCAGACGGGCGAATCGGACAAGGAGGGCCGCGCCACGCGAACGCTCCACTGCTCGCGGCCGAGCCGGTGCCCCGCCGCGATCCGCGGCACCCTGGAGCACTTCGTGAAGGCCGCGGACATCGATGGCTTCGGGCCCAAGGTGATGGGGCAGCTCATCGCCGAGGGGCTCGTGGAGCGTCCGGCGGACCTCTGGCGCCTCGAGGCCGATCGGCTCGCCACCCTCGATCGCCTCGCGACGAAGAGCGCCGAGAACCTGGTGGCGGCCGTCGCGGCGCGCCGGACGATGCCCCTGCCGATGTTCCTGCGGGCCCTCGGCATCGACGCCCTCGGGGAGGTCGTCGCTCAGAGAGCCGCCGAGGCCTTCGGCTCCCTTCAGGCGATCCGCGCGGCCTCCGCGCAGGCGATCATGCAGGCCGTGCACCCGGCCAAGTACGAGGCCTTCCAGAAGAGGGCCGACAAGGGGGAGGAGGCTCAGCTCGGCGTGGCGGGCTCCATCGCCGAGGGCCTCGCGGAGCGGGCCGAGCTCATCGACGAGCTCTGCGAGGTGGTCGAGGTCCTCACCGCCGAGCCCCCCGAGCCGGTGGTGGCGGATCGGGCCGATCCCATCGCCGGGCGAAGCTTCGTCTTCACCGGAGGCATGGAGCGCCTCGACCGGAGATCCGCCCAGGAGGCGGTAAAGGCGCGGGGAGGGCGCGCTCCCTCCGGCGTGACGCGCGACCTCGACGTCCTGGTGATCGGCGACAAGGGCTCCCCGCTCCTCGGCGCCGGGGCCAGGTCCTCGAAGCACAAGAAGGCGGACCGGTACATCGAGGCGGGGGCGCCGATCCACATCCTGCGGGAGGCGGAGTTCCTGGAGCTGATCGGCCTCGAACCCTGAGAGAGCCGCGTGCTCGCGGCGCTCGCCCTCTCTCGGCGCGGCGCTGATCACGCGGCCCCGGTCCACGCCCTCGGGCGTCAGCGAGGTGATCCCTCCTGCGGGCGCGCTCGCGCCCGGGCCCGCAGGGCTGCCGGGGGCCGGATCCACGGGGCCCGCGAGGCGCGTTGCTCCCGCTCGATCGCGCGTGCTACCCAGACTCCAAGGGTGACGGCATCGTGTGAGGGCATTGGATGACGGCGTTGGGTGACTGCATTGGGTGAGGGCATGCGCCAGAGCGTGGAGGTGGAGTTCATCCTCCGGGAGGCGGAGGAGATCGCGCGCAAGGCGCGCCGCCCCCTGTCGAGCGCCCACATCCTCCTGGGCATGCTCACCAACCACAACCGCGCCAAGGCGGTGCTCGACGAGTTCGGCGCGGACGCGGAGCGCTTGGTGGGCGCCATGCGGGCCGTGAAGCGCGAGGAGCAGAGCCTCGAGGAGGGCGACGGGGTGCTCGAGCGCATCGGCCTGCGCATGGCGGAGTCCGCGCGAAACACGGGCGCCCCTCTCGCGTCGAGCCTGCACCTGCTCATGGCCCTGAGCCGCGAGCGACAGAGCGTGGCCCGGCGGGTCCTGACCCGTATCGGCGTGCAGCCCCACGAGATCCGCATGAAGGTGCTCTCGCGCATCACCGGCCCGAGCCCTCGGGAGCTCAAGCGCCGGCCACCCGCGGGTGATGGCCTCTTCGCCCAGGAGCCCGAGAGCCATGTGGCCCTCGAGGAGCCCCCGTCCGCGAGTCCGGCCCCGGCCGCGAAAGCCGCCCCGGGGTTCCGCCCGCCCGCCTACCGCCCTTCGGCCACGGAGCCCGCGCCGGGATCGGCGCGCGCTGCTGCTCGCGACGAGGAGGCGCCGGCGGAGCTCACGCCGCCCACGGGCTACGAGCTCGATCCCGAGGTCTTCCCCGCGCTCACCGAGCTCACGCGGAACCTCACAGTCGAGGCCGCAGCGGGCCGCATCGACGAGGTCATCGGGCGCGCCGACCTCATCGAGCAGATGATCGACACCTTGAACAAGAGGCGCTCGAACAACCCCTGCCTGGTCGGCGAGCCGGGGGTAGGCAAGACCGCGATCGTCGGCGGCCTGGCCCGCGCGATGCTGGAGCACGCGGAGGCCATCGAGGCCCTGCGCGACAAGGTGATCGTCTCCTTGGACGTCGGCGCGCTGGTGGCGGGAACCCAGCTCCGCGGGGCCTTCTCGAAGCGAATGGCGCTCTTGAAGGAGGAGGTCCGCGCGGCGGATGGCCGGATCATCGTCTTCATCGACGAGCTGCACACCCTGGTGGGGGCCGGGGCCGGGGACGGCCCCCTCGACGCTGCCAGCGACCTGAAGCAGGCGCTGGCGATGGGTGAGTTCCCGTGCATTGGCGCGACGACGCCGGCCGAGTACCACAAGTACATCGAGAAGGATCCGGCGCTCGAGCGGCGCTTCCAGCCCCTCTGGGTGCCGGAGCCCTCGGACGAAGAGAGCCTCGCTATCCTGCGCGG
>CAZEHU010000470.1:0-3615 GCA_964511605.1 uncultured Myxococcales bacterium | reverse complement strand
GTTCACGCGCGCAAGGCGCGCGCCGGCCCGCCCCGTTCACACGCGCGCAAGGCGCGCCGCGGCCCGGGTTGAACGCCCTTGGCGCCTCTGCCAGAGTGCCGCCGCCCCGGAGGCCCTCGCCCCATGCCCGCCCAGCCCACGATCCTCATCGTCGACGACGAGAAGAACATCCGGACGAGCCTGTCGCGCTCCCTGGACATCGAGGGCTACCGGACGATCACGGCAGCCACCCTCGCGGAGGCCCGCCGCGCCCTTGGGGATGAGACGGTCGACGGTATGCTGCTCGACGTGCGCCTGCCGGACGGCGACGGCCTCGATCTGCTCGTCGAGGTCCACGCGGAGAGCCCGGGGCTGCCGATCGTCGTGATGAGCGGCCACGGCACGATCGACATGGCCCTCGAGGCGATCCGGCGCGGCGCCCACGACTTCCTCGAGAAGCCCCTCGGCTCCGACAAGCTCCTGGTCACGCTCCACAACGCCCTCGCTTTCGCCGGCCAACGCGAGGAGCTCGAGGCCCTCCGCGCCCGCGTCGCGTCGGACTCGGCCCTGATCGGCAGCTCGGCGGCCATGGCGGAGCTGCGGGAGACCATCGCGATGGCAGCCCCCACCAAGGGGCGGGTGCTGATCACCGGGGAGAGCGGCACCGGCAAGGAGCTCATCGCCGCGGCCCTCCATGAGCAGAGCCGGCGTGCCGAGGGCCCGTACGTGAAGCTCAACTGCGCCGCTATCCCCACGGACCTCATCGAGTCCGAGCTCTTCGGACACGAGCGCGGTGCCTTCACCGGCGCCCACAAGGCGCGGAAGGGCAAGTTCGAGCTTGCGGATGGGGGCACCCTCTTCCTCGACGAGATCGGCGATATGCGCCTGGACGTCCAGGCCAAGCTGCTCCGCGCCCTGCAGGAGGGGGAGATCGAGCGGGTGGGCGGCTCCCGCACCCTGAAGGTGGACGTGCGGGTCGTGGCCGCCACCCACAAGGACCTCGAGGCCGCCATCGACGATGGGGAGTTCCGCGAAGATCTGTACTACCGGCTGAACGTGCTTCCCCTTGCCGCCCCGCCCTTGCGCGCACACCTCGAGGATCTCGACGAGCTGGCCCCAGCCTTCGTCGCCCGGGCATGTCGCGACCACGGCACCCGTCCGAAGCGGCTGACCCCCGACGCCCTCGAGGTCCTGCGAAGCCACGACTGGCCCGGCAACGTGCGCGAGCTGCTCAATACCTGCGAGCGCCTCGTCATCCTCACTCCCTCGGAGGGGATCGACGGGGCGGCGGTCCGCCGCCTGCTCGGCGCCCCGCGGGGCGCGGGCACGGGCGCCCTGTACCGCCCCGGCAGCTCGCTCAAGGAGCTGGTGCACGAGTGCGAGCGCCAGATCGTGCAGGCCGCCCTCTCCCACCACAGCGGGCACATGACCCGCACCGCCGAGTCCCTTGGCCTCGAGCGCTCCCACCTCTACAAGAAGGTGCGGGCCCTGGGCCTGCGCCCCTCCGATGGAGAACGATGATGACCCCGACCCTGTGGGCTCGCTTGCCCGGCGCCCTCCTCTTCGCTGTGCTCCTCGCCCCCTCCGCGTGCGACGACCCGAGCGGCGGCGGTGGTGGTGTCGCCGTCCCCACCGGGGGCACCGCCGAGGAGCCGGAGCCCGAGCCGGCGCCCGCCGATACGACCGCGTGGGTAGCGGGAGCCTCCACCAGCAAGAAGCCGCTGTACGGCTCGGGCTGCCGCCTCGCGGCCGATGTGCACTTCCAGCTCGCCTCCAACGACGTCGCGGACGATTCACTGACCCTCGGCACCATCGGGACCACCGGCGTGCACCTGGTGATCAGCGCCGCGGATGGAGCCGGCGGCGCGGTCTCCGCCGACGTGGAGCTCGAGCAGATGTTCCCGGGCAAGTCTTGGGGTCTCGCCGACGGCTCGGGCACCTGGAATGGGGCCAGCGGGGACATCGTTGACGGCACGCTCTGCTTCGCCTCCAAGCTCGCTGAGGGCACGGAGGTCGCGGCGGAGCTGAGCTTCGTCATGTCCGACGCTGCCAGCGGCGCGTACCACTCGGTCGCCGGCACCTTCACCCTGCCTGGGGCCGCGATCACCTCCATCGATCCCATCACCGTCGACGCGACCCTGGACCTCGATCTTCGGTGAACCGGCCGGCCGCTGGCCGATCGAGCCTGCGCGCCCCGTCCACGGTCTTGACACTCCCCCGGCACCATGACAGTCCCTCGCGTCCCCCACCGCCCCGCCCCGCGAAGATCCATGCACGCCAACGCTCGCACCCTCCTCTCGGCGCTCCTCCTCCTCGCAGCCGGTGCCCTCGCGGCCGCCTGCGGTCCGAGCTACCCGAATTGCGACAAGGACGCCCACTGCAAGGGCCACAACCAGGTCTGCGTCGACAAGATGTGCCGGGACTGTCGCGACGACAGCCAGTGCAACCTGGTCGACCCCTGTCGGGTCTGCGGGACGGCCTACCTCTGCGAGGCCCGGCCAGGCTGCTGCAAGAGCGACCTCGACTGCCCCGGCGGGCGCTGCTGGAAGTCCGGCGGCACCACCGGCACCTGCGGCGGCCAGTGCCAGGACTCGAGCCACTGCCCCGCCGGTCAGCGCTGCGCGGGCGGCGCCTGCGTCCCGGACGCGGAGTGCACGAGCGACGCGGGCTGCGATAGCGGCCAGCGCTGCGTGAACGGCTCGTGTATCACCGCCGCCTGCGACGTGGTCTCCGTGCAGTTCGACTTCAACGAGTTCACGATCCGCCTCGATCAGGAGGAGGTGCTCGGCGCCAACGCTCGCTGCATCCAGGAGCGCATGACCCACCACCGGGTCGAGGGCCACTGCGACGATCGCGGCTCCGACGAGTACAATCTCGCCCTCGGCCAGCGCCGCGCCGGAGCGGTCGTTCGGCAGTACAAGGCCCTCGGCGTCTCGAGCAGCCTCCTGAGCACCATCAGCTACGGCGAGGAGCGGCCGATCTGCTCGGAGGGCAATGAGTCCTGCTGGCAGGAGAACCGCCGTGTCGAGACGGTGCCGCGGTAGCCGGAGCGTGAGCCGCGTGACTCGCCGACGCCTCCTCGTCGCCACCGCCTGCGTCGCCGGGTGGGGGATCGCGGGCTGCGTGACCCTCGGCAAGCACGAGGCCCTCGAGGCCCGCGTGGCCGCCCTCGAGCTCGAGCGCCAGCGCCTCGACGCCAAGATGGCCGACGACGTCAAGCGCCTCGAGAACCTGCACGGCATGCTGAAGGGCGCCGAAGAGACCCTGCGCAAGTCCGGCGCAAACCTGGGCCTGCGTATGGAGCAGATGGAGGCCGCGGTGCCCCGCATCCTGGGCAAGTTCGAGTCGATCGCCCACCAGCTCGAAGATGCCCGCAAGGATCTGAAGGTCATCCAGCAGGAGCTCTTCGATCGCCTCGGCGTCACCTCGATCTTCCTGCCCAAGGACCTGCCCAAGGACGCCGGCGCCGCCTGGACCCGTATCCAGGACGAGCTCAAGAAGCCCGACCAGCGCAGCGCCCGGGCGATGCTCGACTGGTTCGAGGCGAGCTTCCCGGGCGATGAGCGCGCCGACGATGCCCTGATGACCCTGGCCAAGATCCACGAGAGCGAGGGGGACGTGGCCGGCGCCGTGAAG
>CAZEHU010000469.1:0-3615 GCA_964511605.1 uncultured Myxococcales bacterium | reverse complement strand
ATCCGGGTCGGGAAGCGCTGATGCAGGGTGCGGAGGATGTCCTGGAAGGCGGCGCTGCCGCGAGCGGTCACGACCCCGACACGTCGAGGGAGGAAGGGCAGGCGGCGCTTGCGCTCCGAGGCGAAGAGGCCCTCGGCGGCCAGCCGCTGCTTGAGGGCCTCGAGGGCCGCGAGCCGAGCGCCGAGCCCAGCTTGTTGGACGCCCTCGACGATGAGCTGGTAGCGGCCGCGCGGCGGGTAGACCTCGATACGCCCGAAGGCGACGATCTGCTGCCCCTGGCGGAGGCGCTCCGGGAGGCGAGCGGCGCTCGTGCGCCACATCACGGCCGGGAGGACCGCGCCCGGATCCTTCAGGTCGAAGTAGACGTGGCCGCTGCGGTGGTAGCTGACGCGGCTCAGCTCTCCCTCGACGGTGATGCGCCGGAAGGTCCCATCCTCGAGGTGCGCCTTGAGGGCGCGGGTCAAGGTGGTGACGGTGAAGGCGGCCATGCTGGTGGGATGCCCCGAGCGCCGAGGCCTGTCAACGCGTCTTGACCCTCGCCCGACGTCGATGCTACGGCTCGGGGGACATTCCGACGTGCAGCCCTGGGCGGAAGCCGGTTCGAGGCCGGCGCTGCCCCCGCAACTGTAACCGGGGACGAACCCGAATCACGCCACTGGCCGAACCCTCGAGGGGGAGGCCGGGAAGGCTCGGGGGAGGACGAACCGGGAGCCAGGACATGCCTGGGGAGGCGCGACGGTCCCACCGCGGCCTCGGGCGGAGGTCGAAGGGGACACGCTGACGCTCTCGTCGGCTCCGCTTCCAGGTCGCGATCCCGGGCAGGATTCCGTGCTGCCCCTCATAGGATGACAACGACCCAGTGGAGGCCACGATGGCCATGCGAATGATGACGAGTCCGATCTCCAGCGCCCTGGCGCTCTGCCTCATGGCCAGCGTCGCGGGGTGCGACGAGGAGAGCAGCTCGAGCTCGACGGCCGGGGCCGGTGGCGCGGAAGCCACCGGCTTCGAGCTCGTCGGCGAGTGGATGACCCCTTTCAGCGACGTTCCAGTGTCCGTGACGGAGAGCGAATGGAGCGACGAGTGGTCCACGTCGAGCATCGTCGACTACGACAACGAGACCAATACGGTCTACCTCCAGTCGACGATCGTGGATGCGGACAGCGGTGAGTCCCACGAGACCTTCACCGCCAGCGCCTACACCGATCCGGGGGCGGACGGGGCCCTGTTCTTCTGCACCTACTCCTTCGGCCATTCCACGCTCGACGATGCCAAGGCGGCGGAGGATGCGTCCGACGCCACCGACCTCGAGGGCGAGGGCTGCGGGGGCTTCGCCTGGACGAAGATGACGCCTGAGTAGGAGGCCACCATGTACCGATCCTGGATCGGTCTGCTCCTCCTCGCCGCCTGCGACACCGGGCGGTTGGGTCCCCCCGACCCCGGCCCCTGGGCGTCGGAGCTCGTGAGCTTCGAGCCTGGGGAGGGGGCTGGCTTCGGGAGCGGGGACCTGCCCGAGGTGGTGCTCGGCCCGCCGGTCGGCCACGGCCCCCTGAAGGGCTCCATGGACGTCCTCAGCCTGGGCATGGGCGGACAGATCGTACTTGGCTTCGATGGGCGGGAGCTCGTCGATGGTCCCGGCGTCGACCTCATCGTCTTCGAGAACGCCTTCTACGCCGGGGGCGAGGCGCACGCGGTCTGGGCGGAGCCCGCCGAGGTGGCGCTCAGCGAGGACGGCGAGGTCTGGAGCGCGTTCCCCTGCGATCCCGCGGGGAGCGAAGAGAGCACCTGGCCCGGCTGTGCAGGCTGGCAGCCGACGGAGGCCTTCGACGTCGAGGCGCCCGATCCCCTGGATCACGCCCTGACCGGTGGGGATGGCTTTGATCTCGCCGACCTCGGCCTCGACCGGGCCCGCTTCGTCCGGATCACCGACCTCGGCGACGATCCGACCCCGCCCAGCGCGGGATTCGACCTCGACGCCCTGGGCGCGGTTCACATCGAGGAGGCCGAGTGACACCATGCCGCGCGGGCTGGACACCGCGAGCCAGGAGGCCCCCATGAAGAGAATCGGCATTCTCACCGGCGGCGGCGACGCGCCGGCCCTCAACGCCGCCATCCGCTCCGCCACCCTGACCGCGGTGCGCAAGTACGGGCTGCAGGTCGTGGGTTTCATCGACGGCTTCGAGGGGCTCTTCGATCGGGAGCGGGGGGTGATGCCCCTCGATCCCGATGCGGTCCACTGCATGATCAACCGGGGCGGGTCGATCCTAGGGACCGCCAATCGCGGCAACCCCTTCCAGATGGTGCTCCGGGACGGACGCGGCCATCCGCTGCTCGACGCCGATGGCCAGCCGCGCACCCGCGATCGCTCCGGGGAAGCCGTCGAGCGGCTCGCGGAGCTCGGAGTCGACGCGCTCCTCTGCGTGGGGGGGGACGGAACGCTCTCGATGGCTCGAGAGCTCCACGAGGTGCACGGCGTCGGCGTGATCGGCGTGCCCAAGACCATCGACTTCGATCTGAGCGGCACGGAGTGCACCTTCGGCTTTCGGACCGCGGTCCACGTAGCCACCGAGGCCCTCGATCGCCTCCGGACCACCGCCGACAGCCACGATCGGGTCCTGGTCCTCGAGGTGATGGGCCGCTACGCCGGCTGGATCGCGCTCCACTGCGGTATCGCAGGTGGCGCCCATGCGATCCTGCTGCCGGAGCTGCCCTACGACGCCCAGGCCATCTGGGAGCGTGTCACTGGCCGCTTCCGCCGCAAGCGCAAGTTCAGCCTGGTGGTCATCTCCGAGGGGGCCAAGCCGGTGGGCGGCAGCCTGGCCATCGCCGAGACCCGCGAGCATCCCGAGGGTGCCCCCGTGCTCGGAGGCGCCGGCGCCAAGCTGCGCGTGGAGCTCGAGGCCCTCGCACGCCGCGAGCACGAGGCCGCCCTGGACATCGGTGACAACCCGCCGGAGTCGCCGGAGGTCCGTGTGGTGGTCCTGGGACACATCCAGCGGGGGGGCACCCCGATGGCCGAGGATCGAATCGTCGCCTCGGCTTGCGGTAGCTACGCCGTGGACATGGCGATGGACGGCCTCTTCGGCCACATGGCCGCCTGGGACGGCCGGGGGCCGACCCACGTGCACCTCCGGGAGGCCACCAAGCCCCACGTGGTCGATCCTGCACGGGATCCCCTGGTGCAGGTCGCCCGGGACATCGGCATCTGCCTCGGCGACGAGCTGGGGGCGAAGACCTGGATCCGGCCGAGCCCGGGGCTCTGATCGGCCCACGGGGCGATCGGGCCTGTCAGAGCAGGTTGGACGCCAGCTCGGCCAGGGCGCTGCGCTCACCCTTACGCAGGGTCACGCTGGCGGCCACCGACTGCCCCTTGAAGTGCTCCACGAGGTAGGTCAGGCCGTTCGAGACCGAGTCCACGTAGGGATTGTCGATCTGGTAGGGGTCGCCGGTGAGGATGATCTTCGTGCCATCCCCTGCGCGGGTGAGGATGGTCTTCACCTCGTGGGGGGTGAGGTTCTGGGCCTCGTCGACGATCATGTACTGGTTGGGCAGGGAGCGGCCGCGAATGTAGGTGAGCGGCTCCACCTCCATGAGGCCCAGGCTCACCAGATCGCCCAC
>CAZEHU010000468.1:0-3616 GCA_964511605.1 uncultured Myxococcales bacterium | reverse complement strand
GGCACTGCTCGAGTCCGTGCAGCGCGAGCAGCGGGGGGTCTGGCTCGACAGCGAGGACAAGGAGAGGGACGACCGCACCGGCGCGATGCACGATCGCGGCGGCAGCGAGTCCTGATCCGACTACTCGATCCGCGCCGCCCGGCCGCTCCCGTCCACCCACGACCAGCGTGGCGGGGCGTCCACGCAGCCCTCGCCGTCCGTCGTCGAGCAGTAGATGCGCACGTGCAGGTGGTCGTCATGGGCCAGAGCGTCCCGCGGCTGGTGCAGGACGCGTCCGGCACGCTTCAGGATCTCCGCGTGCTCCCCGCGCTCGCGGGCGTAGCGGAGGAGCCGCTCCTCGAGGGGGGCGGACACGAAGATCCACTGCACGGCGGGGGCCCGGCTCGCGACGAGCGTACGGACCGCCCACCACGTGCGCTCGATGTCCAGGCTTCGCTCGCACCCGGTGCGCGCGCAGCGTCCCGTGCCATCGAAGGGCAGGAAGTCCTCCGCAGGGACCCTGCGCCCGCTCGCGTCCCGCAGGTAGAAGAGCAGGTCGGCGTCCCGGCCCGACTCGTGCGAGGCGTGGCGGGCCACCTCACCTCCGTGGGCAACGCTCATATCGCCGAGGACCAGGGGAGGACCCGGCACGGCCTCGTCCACCGCCCGCGCGACCCGCGCGATCAGGGCCGCGAGCTCGAGCGTCGCCCACTGGGTTCCGCGCGACGCGACCGGCCCGACGAAGCGGTGATGTGCCCCGGACAGGGGGATCTGGAAGCCCCCCTCGAGCTGCCCAGCCTCTGGGGAGCCCACGGAGCGGGAGCGTGCGTGGGTGTCACTGCTCGGCCCCAGCGTTGCCACCACCACCACGAGTAGGGTCGTGGAGAGGGGGAGAGCGGGGCTCCAGGAACGAGCTCCCCGGGCCCGACCGGCGGGCCTGGCCCTCATGCGAAGGCCCCGTCCTCGTCGAGCACCGCTCGCAGCCGGACGACCGCCTGCTTGTGGATCTGGCAGACACGGGCCTCGGTGACCTCGAAGATCTCGCCGATCTCCCGGAGGCGGAGGTCGTGCAGGTAGTAGAGCGCCAGCACCTGCTGATCCCGCTCGGGGAGGTGGCGGATG
The DNA here is from genome assembly GCA_964511605.1 of uncultured Myxococcales bacterium. GTDB lineage: Bacteria > Myxococcota_A > UBA9042 > PHBI01 > JACKFB01 > CAZEHU01. Next base: position 2,515 of record CAZEHU010000468.1, on the reverse strand, counting down.
GCGTCGACGAGCATCACGCGCAGGCTGCCGCGGTCGAGCTGGCTGGCTCGGAGATCGATGCGAATATCATCGAGGTCCGAGCTCTCGGAGCGTACGAAGGTGACCTGCTGGAGCGCCGTCCGCATGTCCTGCAGCTCCGACAGAGAGAGCTCCATCGCGTCGGCCAGCTCGTCCTCCTCCGGCTCGCGGCCGAGGCGGTGGGACAGGCGGCGGCTCGCCGACTCCATCTTGCGGAGCTTGCGCCGCTGGGGCTGGGAGAGGGGGTCGACGCGCCGCAGCTCATCGAGGATCGCGCCTCGGATGCGGAACTCGGCGAAGGTGCGGAAGGGCTTGCCGCCAGCAGAGTCGTAGCTCTTGTGGGCCTGGAGGAGGCCCATCATGCCGACCGAGATGAGGTCGTCTAGCTCGAGCACCGCGCTGGTCACGCGGGCGTAGCGCCGGGCTACACGGCGCACGAGGTCGGCGTGCTCGGTGATCGCCTCTGCTTCGCTCAGGCCGGTCGGATGCTGCGTCTGGGAGGACGTCCGTCCGTACGCGCTCCGGAGGCGCTGGCGCACTTGCTGGGGGCTGTCGGCCATCGCGCGCTCAGGCGACGCCGGGCGCGGCCTCGGAGGGGCCGCCGAGCAGGCGCTGCCAGAAGAACTGGAGGCGACCACTGGCCCCGAGGGGCGCAGAGCGCATCGAGAGGGCATCGGCGAGCTGGCCGACCGCCTGGGTGGCGGGCGCGGCGGGGTACTGGACCACCACCGGGACCTGGCTCATCACCGATTCGCGGACGTGAGCGTCGCGCGGGATGTGGCCGAGGTAGTCGAGCACCACCGGCAGGAAGCGCCCGACGATCTCGCTGAGGCGATCGTAGACCTCCAGGGCCTCGGCCTCCGCGGCGGATTGGTTGATCACCAGGCCGACCCGGTCGAAGCCTGCGCGGCGAGAGAGCACCTTGATCATCGCATAAGCGTCGGCGAGTGAGGTGGGCTCTGGGGTCGCGACCACCAGCACCTCCTGCGCGGCCCCCGCGAAGAAGCGCGCGTTCGAGCCGATGCCGGCGGCCGTATCGACGAGGACGGTGTCGAAGCGATCCTCGAGGCCATCGACGGCGCTCATCAGCCGGCCTCGCTCCTCCTCGCTGAGGTGCGCCATCTCCGCGACGCCACTCGTACCTGGCAGCACCGTCACCCCGTGGGGCGAGCGGACGAGCACATCCTCGATGCTGCGCTCCCCGCGGAGCACGTCCGCCAGGGTCCAATCCGGGCTCTCGTCGAGCAAGATGTCGACGTTCGCGAGGCCCACATCACCGTCGACGATGAGCACCCGCCGTCCGCGGAGGGCGAAGGTGATGGCCAGGTTCACCGTGAGGCTGCTCTTGCCTACGCCCCCTTTGCCGCTGGTGATCGCCAGCACGCGGAGGGGCCTCGCGGGAGCCTGCGCCATCCCCCCTCCCTCAGGCCGCCCGATCGAGGACCCGATCCACGAGGGCCTCCGCGTCGGCGGCCTCGAGGGCGTCGGGGACGTCCTGGCCGGTGCCGATGTGACTCAGGGGCGCACCAGCGCCCCAGGTGGCGCTCCAGAGGGCGCCGGGACCACGGGCCTCGTCCAGCTTGGTGACGATGACGCTCGCCAGCCCGCCGAGGGCGAAGCGGGGAGCGATGCGGGCCACGTCCTCGTGGCCGCGGGTGGCCGGGATCACCAGGTGACGCTCGATGGCGGCGCCGCCGACCCGATCGGCCAGGGTGCGGAGCCCGTCGTCGTCCCAGGGGCTCGTGCCGGGGGTGTCGATCAGCACCAGGTCGTGCTCCTGGAAGGCCTCCAGGGCCTCGCGGAAGCTCCGCCGATCCCTCGCGCTGCGCACGTGCAGCCCGAGGGCATCGCAGAGGCGGCGGAGGCTCTGAGCGCCGCCCACGCGGCCGGTATCCGTGGTCATCACACCCACGCGCCTATTGTGGACGAAGCTCCCCTGGGCCGCCAACTTCGCCACGGTCCGGGTCTTACCGACGCCCGTGGGGCCGATGAGGGCGGCGAGCACGGGCTCGTCGCGATCCCAGAGAGCACCGGTGGTCGGCAGCGCCTCGCGGAGCTCCTGGTGCAGATCCGGCGGTCGTGCGACGGCGAGGCCCTCCAAGGGGGCCACCCGGGCACGAGCCCGCTGGACCAGGGTCTCCGCGATGGTGCGCGGGATGCCCGCGGCCATGAGCTCTCGCGCCTGAGGATCTCCATCCTGCGCCAGGCTGCGCTCGTCGCGGAGGGTGCGCGCCAACAGGCTGACGTCCTCGCGGAGCCGCCCGAAGCGGTGCTCCATCCGGCTCCCTCGTTGCTCGAGATCCCGCTCCATGCTGCGGACCATGCCCACGAGCTCCTCGAGGAGCGCGGACTGGGCGGCAGGCAGCGATGTGGACGCCGCGCGCGTCATCCGAGGGGGCGGCGACGCCACGGTCTTCGGGGCCTCGGCCGGCAGCGGCGGCGGGCCGGTGAACGCGGGGGCCGGGGCCGCCACGGTCTTCGCCGTGTCGAGGGTCGG
>CAZEHU010000467.1:668-3618 GCA_964511605.1 uncultured Myxococcales bacterium | reverse complement strand
CCCCGGGGTCCCCGCCGCTCCAGTCGAGCCCGCTCGGGGGACGGGACCCGGCGCGTCCCTGGCGGCGGCCCGGAGCCGGGCGTAGGATCCCGGGCGTGGACCCCACGCCCCAGATGGCCGCGCGCACGCTGCTCCGGCGAGACCGGGAGCACGCGGCACGGATGGAAGAGCGGCGGCGGGCTCTCCGCAGCGCGCTGCCCGCGATCGCTTCGATGCTCCGAGAGCGGTACGGGGCCACGGAAGTCTGGGTCTTCGGCTCGCTCGCCTGGGGAGCCGTCCACGAAGGCTCCGACGTGGATCTGGCAGTTCGAGGTGTGGCGCGAGACCGGCTGGCGGCAGCCATGCTCGACGCGGAAGAGGGCATCGAGGCCGTGGTGGAGCTCTTCGACCTGGAGGCCCTCCCGCCAGGCTTCGCCGAGCGCATCGTCGCGCGAGGGGAGCGGCTCGCGTGACGACGTCCCATCGATCCAGGGTCGGACTCGAGCTCCTGCTCGACGAAGCACCCTACGAGCTCGACGCCCTCGGTACACAAAGTGACAAGGTCCGCGACTGGGCGCCCCGACTCCGTGAGCCCACGCCGGACCCCGGGGCGCCGGCGCTGGTCGCCGTGGCCCTCCACGCCTGGTACACCGCCGCCGAGGAGCTGTTCGGGAGGATCGCCCGCCACGTCGATGGCCACGTCCCGGCCGGCGACCGATCCCACCGCGACTTGCTCGATCAGATGCGCACCCCCCTCACCGACCTGCGGCCTGCGGTGATCTCGCGGGAGCTGCGGTCCGAGCTCGGCGAGCTCCTGAAGTTCCGGCACTTCTTCCGTCACCCATACGCCGTCGACCTGGAGGCCGAGGAGCTCTTGCGCAACGTCGCCCGACTCGAGCGGGCCCACCCGCAGCTCCTCCCCGCGATGGAGTCCCTCCTCGACTTCGCGCGCCGGACCCGGGACGCGCTCCTCGAGGCCGAGGAGTCGCGACCTGGCTCTGACCGGGGCTAGACCCATGCACCGGCGAGACACCAAGCCTCCCCTGACGAGGCTCAGCTTCTGCGACCCGACGACCGGCCGAAGACCGCGTCCGCCGCTGTGAGCGTGGTGTTCGGGGGAGCGGCCTCGAGGATGGCCCCGCCCATCACGGAGAACCGCAGGTCGAGCTCCTTGCCGGCCAGGAAAGGAACCCGGCGCGCTCGCGCGCCACCCGGATGGAAGGAGCGCCCCCCATCGGCTAGGATGCCCCCCCGTCGAGGAGCCCCGAGCGCCGTGAGAGTCTGTCCCGAGTGCAGCCTGAAGACCGCGGAGCCGGTATGCCCGAAGGACGGGCGGCCGACGATCGACGAGGCGCGGCTGAGCATGAAGCGCCGGGATCCGAACGTGGGGCTGGTCATCGAGGGCAAGTTCGATGTGGACAAGCGCCTCGGCAAGGGCGGCATGGGGGCCGTCTACCGGGCGCGGCACGTGACCACCGGCGGCTACGTGGCCATCAAGCTGATGAACCCCTCGATGGCGGAGGATACGAGCGCCATCAAGCGCTTCTACATCGAGGCGCAGAACATGCACGGGCTGATGCACCCCAACACGGTGACCGTCAGCGACTTCGGGCAGACCGAGGACGGCACCCTCTACCTCGTGATGCAGTACGTCGAGGGGCGGTCGCTCGGCGAGGTCCTGAAAGAAGAGGAGCGGCTGGCGCCAGCCCGGGCGGTGCACGTCGTCGAGCAGGTGCTCAAGAGCCTCGGCGAGGCCCACGACAAGGGCATCGTCCACCGGGACATGAAGCCCGACAACATCATGCTCCTCGACCAATTCGGCGAGAAGGACTTCGTCAAGGTCCTCGACTTCGGGATCTCGCGGTCCATCGACGGCACAGGCGCCAGCACCAAAGGCGCCATCGGCACGCCTCGCTACATGGCCCCGGAGCAGTGGCGAGGCCAACGTGTCGATGCGCGGACGGACCTCTACTCGATCGGCTGCATCCTCTTCCGCATGCTGGCGGGCCGGAGCGCCTATACGTCAAAGGGCAAGGGCCAGGAGCAGGTGGTCAGCCTGATGCACGGGCACCTCCAGGAGCCTGTGCCCCGCCTCTCGGTCGTCGCTCCAGGGGCCGCGCCTCCTGAGCTGTCAGAGCTAGTGGCCCGCTTGATGGCCAAGGATCCTGGCGAGCGACCCGTGGGCGCAGCGGAGGTCGTCGCGGCGCTCGTAGACCTCCGGGCCCGCGGCCTCCTCGCGGCCGAGATGCTGCCCATCGTAGACGAGCCCCCGGCGGTGGACGTTCCGCAGGCTCGGGCTGGCTCTCCTCCACGGTCCGAGACGTTGGACACGACCACGCCTTTCCGCGGCTTCCCGCTTCAGGACGACGAGGAGCAAGGGCCCTCCGATGCCTCCGGCACCGGGCTGCCCGCCGCGACGGCACCCGACGAGGTCATGTGGAGCAAGCCCAAGCGGACCGAGCCCTGGCGCTGGATGCTCGGCGCCGCCGCCGTGATCTTCGTGGGCGCGGGCGCGGCGTGGGTGGTGGCGCTAGGCGGAGAGGGGGAGACCACCAGCACGCCCCCGGCGACCGGTGCGGGCACCATCGAGCCCGACTCCCGCGACGAGCGCGCGCCGGCGGAGGCGCTGAGGACCGGAGTCGAAGAGGAGCAGCCGGAGGCCGCGCGCCTCCCCGCCACCGCCGGAATCCCGACGCCGGCGCCGGCACAGCCTCCGCCGCCCGTCCTACCGATCCAGACGAAGCCCGCGGGCGCCGAGGTCGCCCTGCGCATCGCAGGAGGCGCCTGGAGGATCTTGGGCGAGACACCGCTCGCGTGGGCAATCAGCGAGGCCGCGGCGGCGGCGCTGGAGCGGAATCAGACCGTGGAGCTGCGCCTGACCCACGGAGAGGGAGGTCCCGAGACGCTGCATCCGCTGAGCGCCGAGCTCCTGGACTCGGGCGAGGGGCTCAGCGTGGAGCGGCCGGCCCCG
>CAZEHU010000467.1:0-658 GCA_964511605.1 uncultured Myxococcales bacterium | reverse complement strand
CACAGCCCCCGATGTCGACCTGGGCGGAGCCGCGGCCGGCCCCGCCACCGCCGGCTGCGACCGGGGCGAGCACGGCGCCCGCGAAGAAGCCGACGGCCGAGCCCACCAGGAGGCGCGTGAGGAGCCCCACCGCCGGGCCGGCCAGGAAGCCCAAACCCAAGCCCACTATGCGGCCCCAACCCGAAGCCAGGCCTCCGGTGGCCTCGCCACCTCCCCCTTCGAAGCCGCCGGGCACCCCGAAGAAGAGGTCCGGCACCTTCACCTTCTGACCCCACTCCAGCAGAGACCGATCCACCCCATGAGACGCTGCCCTCGCTGCGGCTTTCGCATCGAAGAGCCCTTCTGCCCTCACGACGGCACGCCTACAGAGGACCTCGCGGCCGTGCGAGCCCGGGGACCGCGGAGCTCCGCGGATCCAGCCATCGGCCTGCTGGTCGAGGGGCGATATCGCATCGAGTCGCGCATCGGGAAGGGGGGGATGGGATCCGTGTACCGGGCCCGTCACGCGACGACGGGCGGCACGGTCGCCATCAAGCTGCTCGCGCCGGAGCTCGCGGAGGACCCGGAGCTGATCAAGCGCTTCCACATCGAGGCCCACAACACCCACAAGCTGACCCACCCGAACGTGATCCGGGTCACCTACTTCGGGGTGACCGAC
>CAZEHU010000466.1:0-3620 GCA_964511605.1 uncultured Myxococcales bacterium | reverse complement strand
CCGCCGCGGCGCAAGGGGCCGGCGGCGCGAAGGGGTCTGCCACAGCGAGCGCGGGGGCCGGGGCGCAGGCCGAAGGGGCCCCGGAGGCTGCCGGGGATCCCCAGGCGGCGGCCGCAACCGACGAGGCCCCCACGGCCGCCGCGACCGAGCCCGTCCCGGTGGTCCTCTGGCACGCCTATCGCGCCAAAGAGAAGGAGGCCCTCGAGGAGGTGGTCGCGGCCTTCAACGAGGGCTCCAAGGGTACGCGGATCCGCGTCCAGGCCATCCCCTACGATCCCTTCGTCGACAAGGTGACCATCACGATCCCACGGGGCCAGGGCCCGGATCTCTTCATCTTCGCCCACAACATGATCGGCTCCTGGGAGGAGGATGGCCTGCTCGAGCCCCTCGGCACCCACGTGCCGCGGGAGGCCCTCGGCCAATTCCTGCCCCAGGCGGTCAAGGCCCTGGTATACCGCAAGAACCTGTACGGGCTGCCCCTGGCCTTCAAGTCCCTGGCCCTCTTCCGCAATACCGAGCTCGTACCCGACGAGCCGGCCTCGATGGAGGCCCTCGTCGAGACCCTGAAGGCGCTGAAGGCCAAGGACGCCGATCTGCACGGTCTCGCCTACGAGGCCGGCCGGGTCTACTTCCACGCTCCGTGGCTCCACGCCTTCGGTGTTCGCGTCTTCGACGACGCCGGCAAGCTGGCGCTGGACACGGTCGAGGCCGCCGCCTCCCTCGCTTATGTGAGGAGCCTCCACGCCGACGCCAAGGTCCTGCCCAAGGGCCTCAGCGGCTTCGCGGTCACGAGCGCCTTCAACGAGGGCAAGGCCGTGGCTGTGCTCAACGGGCCGTGGTTCCGCTCCGATATCGATCCCGAGGTCCCCTACGCCGTCTCGAAGCTCCCGCCGGTCGACGGCAAGACCCCGCAGCCCTTCCTGGGTATCGAGGCGGTCTACGTCTCCGCGAACAGCGAGCATAAGGCCGAGGCGGTTCAGGCGGCCGTGCACCTGGCCTCGGAGGCCAGCGCAAAGGTCCGGCTGGAGCTGGGCAAGCAGCCCGTGGCCCACAAGGCCGTGCTGGAGGCCGGCGCCAGCGCCGATGCCACCATGAAGGTCTTCATGGAGCAGGCTCAGAGCGCGGTGGTGATGCCGGCGCTCCCGGAGATGCAGCTCACCTGGTCCACCACCGATCAAGCGATCCGGGGCGCGATCTTCGCGGGCCGCGACGCCGCCGAGGAGCTCGCCCGCGCAGCTACGATGGTGCGTGAGGACATCGCGCGCCGGGGCAAGTAGCTCCCCCCTTTGAGCCCCTCCGCGCCCACGTCCGACGCCGCCCCCTCGCCCCTCCTGCGGGCGCTGGGCACGGGACTGGTCGTCGCCGCGGTCGTCGCGGGCTCGGTGGGGGTGGCCCGCTATGTGGCGGTGGGCGAGCATCGCCGACTGATGCTCGAGGCCGCCGGGGCGTCGGCGGATGCCCTCGCGGCCCGGATCGCTCACGGCGGCCTCGAGGTCGCCAGCAAGGCGGCCTCCGAGTCTGCCGCGCTCGCGGTCGTGCGGCCCGGCGAGGCCGACGAGTTCGGCATCGCCCGCGGGGCCGAGGTGGCGCTGGATGTCCGCACCGATGCCCGCCTCGAGCCCGAGGACGGCGAGGCATTCGGACGCGCCCTGCTCGATCGCTCCGCGGCCCTCGAGAGCCTGGTGGGGGAGGGCGGCGAGCTGCCCGCGTCCGAACGCCTCGAGCTCCTCCGAGTCGAGGCCCAGCGCTTCACGGTGGCCTGGGCCCCGATCCTCGAAGGGGGCGCCTACGCGGGCGCCGTGCGACGGGTCGACGCGGTCCCGCCGGCGGTGGACCCGGTGCCGCCGCTCAGGCCGTGGATCGACATCGGTGCGCTGATCCTCCTGCTCTTCGGCCTCGGTCGAGCCCGCGAGCGCATCCCGGCCCTCCGGGCGATCCCGGAGGCGGTGGTGCTCGTCCTCGCGGGCTTCGCGACGGCCTTCGACGTCGTCTTCCACGCGGGGCTCGAGTACGCCGCCTGGACCGGCGCGCTGGCGGCGCTCGGAGCCTGGCGGCTGAGTGAGGGCACCGCGGCGCTCCTAAGAGGCCTCAAGGAGCAGCCGCGGACCTACGCCTACGTCGCGCCGGCCATCGTCTCCCTGGTGGTCCTGGTCTTCATCCCCTTCGGCATGGGCATCGCCCTGGCCTTCTTCGATGCCGATGGCAGCCCGGTGGGCCTGGCGAACTTCACCGAGGTCCTGGTGCCCTCGCCCACAGCGGACGTGAGCTTCTACTGGACCCTCGGGGTTACGGTGCTCTGGACCGCGTCGAACGTCGTCCTGCACGTGGCCATCGGCCTGTCCCTGGCCCTGGTCCTCAACCGGCCGAGCCTCCGCTTCAAGGGGCTGTATCGGGTGCTGCTCATCATCCCCTGGGCCGTGCCCAACTACATCACGGCCCTGGTCTGGAAGGGCATGTTCGGCTTCCACGATGGGGCGGTGAACGCGCTGCTGGCGGTCTTCGGCATCGACGCGATCCACTGGCTCGGCGAGAGCTTCGGCACCGCCTTCTTCGCGAACCTGGTCACCAACGTCTGGCTGGGGTTCCCCTTCATGATGGTGGTGGCCCTCGGCGCCCTGCAGTCGATCCCGGCAGATCTCTATGAGGCCGCCCGCGTCGACGGCGCCACCAAGCTGCAGGCCTTCCGCCACATCACGCTCCCGCTCCTGAAGCCGGCGATGGTGCCGGCGATCATCCTCGGGAGCATCTGGACCTTCAACATGTTCAACGTGATCTACCTGGTCTCCGCGGGCGCCCCCGATGGCGAGACCGACATCCTGATCACCGAGGCCTATCGGGCCTTCAAGGTCCTCAAGCGCTACGGCCTCGCCGCGGCGTACAGCCTCGTCATCTTCGCGGTCCTCTACCTCTATGGTCAGCTCACCGATCGCATCAGCCGCGCCAGCGAGGGGGCCTACTCATGACGTCCAGCCCGCGCGATCACGCGTCCCCGGCCACCCGGATCTTCACGCACCTCTCGCTCATCATCATCACCCTGGTGACCCTCTACCCCCTGATGATGGTGCTCAAGATCTCGGTGACACCGGGGCAGGCGTTCACCCAGGGGCTCAGCCCCATCCCCGGGGAGATCACCCTCGAGCACTTCCGCGCCGTGATCAGCGAGACCACCCCGGAGGGCGAGTGGCTCTTCGGCCGGCAGCTCATGAACTCGGCGATCATCGCTATCGCCACCACCATCCTGGGCATCTTCCTGGCGACCACCGCCGGGTATGCCTTCAGCCGCTTCCGATTCCCGGGGCGCCGCTCGGGCCTGATGGCCTTCCTGGTCAGCCAGATGTTCCCGGGCGTGATGATGATGATCCCGCTCTACCTCCTCCTCGAGGAGCTCGGCCTCCTCGACGCCCCCCTCGGCCTGGTGCTGGTCTATGCCACCACGGCCATCCCCTTCTGCGTCTGGATGCTCAAAGGCTACTTCGACACGATCCCGAGAGAGCTCGAAGAGAGCGCGATCATCGATGGCGCAAGCCGCTTGACGATCTTCTGGAAGATCATCCTGCCGCTCTCGCTGCCCGCTCAGAAGCCTGTGCGTTGTGTCGATGGATCGGCGAGGAGAATTTCAC
>CAZEHU010000465.1:0-3628 GCA_964511605.1 uncultured Myxococcales bacterium | reverse complement strand
GCAGCAGACCTTCTCGGACAACACCCCCTTTGTCGAGGGCGAGCGGGGGGCCTTCGACGTCTTCGGCGGCGTGCGCACGGTCGAGCGCTTCCTGTACCTCGGCGACGAACGGCTCAGCGCCTTCACCGAGGACGCCATCCTCGTGCTCCGATTCGAGGCCCAGAGCTCGGGCGAGCGGGAGTTCCACGATCTGCTCGAGTGGGAGTACTGGGATGGGGCGCGGTGGCGCGCGCTCATCCGGCCGAGCATGGCGCTCGAGCGCAACACCGTGGCCTTCCAGGGGCCCTCCAGCTTCGCCCCGACCGTGGTGGACGAGGCGGAGTCCTGGTGGATCCGCGGGCGCCTCTTCGAGCTGCCCCAGGCGGAGGAGGAGACGGTCCTCGACACCATCGAGGCGCAGCTCGAGATCCTCGGCGATGGGGTGCCGCCGGACCTGGCCATCTGCAACGCCGAGGGCGACATCTACCAGTCCCTCGACCTCGACAAGAACTTCCTTCCCTTCGGCAAGTCGCCGGCGGTGGACGGGACCCTCTATCTGTCGAGCGCGGAGGTGCTCGGCCAGCCCGACGCGATGGTGAAGATCGACGTGGAGCTGAGCGACCAGTCCGTCGCGGAGCCGCCCCGCGCCTCCCCCGAGCTGGTGGCCCGCTGGGAGTACTACAACGGCAAGCGCTGGAAGCTCCTCGCCCGCTCGAAGCCCGACGAGGGCACCGTGGAGACCGCCCATCAGTTCGTCGATGGCTCCCTCTGCTTCACCGACAACGGGACCATCTCGTTCGCGCGCCCCAAGGACCTGGCCGCCGCCGAGGTGCACGGCGTCGAGGCCCTCTTCATCCGCTGCCGCATCGACAGTGGCGACTACGGCGTGCCGGGGACCTATGAGCTGGACGCGGATACCTGGGTCTGGCGGGACGACAACCCGCTGAGGCCGCCGCACCTCAAGTCCCTGGTCTTCAAGTTCCAAGAGGAGCCCCACGATCTGCAGCGCTGCGTGGTCTACAACGACTTCGTCTTCACCGATCAGTCGAAGATCGCGGCCACCGAGTACAAGCCCTTCCAGGTCTTCCAGCCGGTCGCCGAGGAGTCGCCGACCCTCTGGCTCGGGTGGGAAGCGGCCTTCCCGAACGATGCCTGCAGCATCTACTTCAACGTGGTGGAGGCGGAGCATCGCGGCGGCCGCGCGGCCTTGAGGAGCTTCGACGATCGCTCCGACGCCTACGTCGAGCAGCGCGTCGTCTGGGAGTATTGGAACGGCAAGACGTGGCGGCCCCTTGCGCCGAACGATACGACCGAGAACTTCACCCAGGCCGGCTTCGTCGCTTTCGTCGGCCCGGCGGACCTCCGCAAGTCCCGCCGCTTCGGCGAGAGCCTGTATTGGATGCGCGCGCGCCTCGAGATGGGTGGCTACGACGAGGGGCCCCGCGTCGATCGGGTGCTGCTCAACGCCACGTGGGCCTCCAACGTCACGACGTACGGCGATACCCCCCTCGGCTCCAGCGGCGGCACACCGAACCAGATGTTCCACTTCCCCCGGGGCCCGGTCCTCGATGGGGAGAGCGTGGTGATCCGCGAGCCCGAGGCCCCGACGGCCGAGGAGCTCGAGCCCCTCGAGGCCCTCTGGGGACAGGGAGCGAGCTGGGAGGATCCGGACGACAACGGCGTCTGGGTGCGCTGGCAGCCGGTGGAGAGCCTCTTCGATCGCGGGCCGCGGGATCGGGTCTATACCAAGGACATCTCCACGGGCCTGCTCACCTTCGGCGACGGCATCCGCGGCATGATCCCGCCCAAGGGGGACAAGAACATCCGCTCCGCCCGCTACCAGGTGGGCGGCGGCACGACCGGCAACGTGCCCGCGGGCGCCATCACGGTGCTCAAGCAGACGCTGGCCTTCGTACAGAGCGTGGACAACCCCTATCCGGCCATCGGCGGCTGCGACATGGAGACGGTCGACGAGGCCAAGCTCCGTGCGCCTCATATGATCAAGGCCCGGAACCGTGCGGTCACGGTGGACGACTTCGAGTGGCTGGCCCGCGAGGCCTCCACGTCGGTCGCACGGGTCAAGTGCCTGCCATCCACCGCTCGCGAGGGGGAGGTCACCGTCATCGTGGTGCCGCGAGTGCCGCTGCACGCGGGCCTCGAGGACAAGCCCGTGCCCACCGCGGAGCTCCTCAAGCGAGTGCGCCAGTACCTGCACGAGCGGAAGCTGGTCTCGACCATCGTGAACGTCGTCCGCCCCTCGTACGCCGAGGTCAGCATCGACGTGACCTTCGTGAGGACCCAGAGCGGCGCCTCCGATCGCATCAAGCCTGGCATCGAGCGAGCGCTCAGGCGCTACCTGCATCCGCTCTACGGCGGACGGACCGGCGGCGGCTGGCCCTTCGGCCGCGCGCTCCTGAAGATCGACCTCTACCAGGTCGTCGAGGAGGTGGACGGCGTCGACTTCGTCGATCGGATCCGCATCGTCGACGAGGATCGCGGCGCCCCCGTGGAGCAGCTCAAGATCGGGGACGACCAGCTCGTCCACCTGGTCTCCGTGGGCGCCACCGAGAAGGCGCATGACCGTATCGTCTGAGCCGCGCAGCCGACGGGTGGTCCTGCCCGAGGTGGTGGGGCTCTCGCTGGACGACGCTCATACGGTGTTGGCGCTCGCCGGCGTCGACGACGTATCGATCCGCTATGCGGAGGCGTACGCGCCCGACCGGGAGGTGGTGGAGCAGCTCCCCCGCGCGGGCCAGCTCATGGAGCGGGCGCGGCAGGTGGAGCTGGTGGTCGCCCGCCAGAACGTCGCGCACTACCTGCCCCAGGTCTATCAGCAGGAGGCCACCGAAGGAGCCAGCTTCCTCAAGGGCTTCCTCTACATCGTCCAGCACGTCTACGACTCGGTGGATCATCGGGTGGGGCGGCTGTCCGAGCTCTTCGATCCCCGGAGCACCGATCCCGAGTTCCTGCCCTGGCTGGCGAGCTGGCTCGCCATCACCCTCAGCCCCGACTGGGACGAGCTGGAGCGGCGCCGGATGCTGCTGGCTGCCACCCGCCTCTTCCCCTTCCGGGGGACGAGCCGCGCCATCCGGGAGTTCGTGCGCATCTACACGGATGCGGAGGTGAGCATCGAGGAGAACGCGTGGCCCTTCTCCGGCTTTCGCATCGGAGCGGCGAGCGAGGTGGGGCGGGATGCGGTGATCCTGCCGCCTATGAACCTGGCCCATTGCTTCATCGTACGGCTCGATCGGCCCGCGAGCGCGGTCACCGAGGACGAGATCGTCAAGATCCATCGGATCATCCAATCCCAGAAGCCCGCCCACACCATGTACTTCCTCGCCTTCAGCGATGAGACCGATGGCGGGGCGATGGGCTCCTTCATGGAGGTGGGCCTCGGCGCCATCGGCCTGGCGCCCGAGGAGGCGGACGAGGCGGGAAGCGGCAGCACGGCCGATGGCCAGGGGCTGACGGCCGAGGCGCACTCCTGGACCGCCGCCGACTGGCGCCGCAAGGAGAGGGAGGTGCGGGAGCAGGCCCGACAGACGTGGGATGCGGAGATCGCCGAGCGGGGCCAAATCCGGCACGGGGGCGATGGGGCGGCCCCTGTCAGAGCGGACAAGGAGGGCAAGAGGGGCCCCGCCGCCAAGGG
>CAZEHU010000464.1:0-3633 GCA_964511605.1 uncultured Myxococcales bacterium | reverse complement strand
GCTCACGGGGGCGGCTGCGGACCCTACGCGGGGGCGGGCTTCTTCGCGGCGGCGCCGCCACCCCGCGCCTCGCGGGCACGCATGGCCTCGCGGCGGGTGAGGTACTGGTCCATGTAGTAGACCAGCGGGCTGGCGACGAAGATCGAGGAGTAGGTGCCGACCACGATGCCGATGATGAGGGCGAGGGCGAAGTCGCGGATGAGGCCGCCGCCCATCACGAGGATCGACGCCACCACGAAGGCCGTCGTGATCGAGGTGAGCACCGTGCGGCTCAGGGTCTCGTTGATCGCTCGGTTCAGGAGGTCCGAGATGTCACGGCCGCGGTAGGTGTCGAAGGTCTCGCGCACACGATCCATCACGACGATGGTGTCGTTCAGCGAGTAGCCGACGATGGTGAGGAGGGCCGCGATGATCGGCAGGGAGAACTTCACCTGGAAGGCGGCGAAGATGCCCAGGGTGATGAGCACGTCGTGGATCAACGCTACGACCGCGCCCGGCGCGAAGCGGAAGTCGAAGCGCAGGGTGATGTAGATGAGGATGCCGATGATGGCGTAGAAGATCGCGAGCAGGCCGTTGTTCAACAGGTCCTGGCCCACCGAGGGGCTCACCGAGGTGGAGGACTCGACGGCCAGGAAGGCCTCGCCGAAGTCGGCCCCGAGCTTCTCGGTGACCTTGGCCTTGAGCTCCTCGACGGAGACGGTGAAGCGCTTGTCCCGCTTGCCCTCGAGCATCTTGGCTTTCTTCTTGGCCCAGGCCTCGTCGGCGAGCACCAGATCGTCGGCGTTCTCGTCGGCCTCTCCCCGATCCTTCTCCTCGAGGATGAGGTTCAGCTCGCCGATGCGCTCGATCTCGAGCTGGCGCTCGAGGTCGCTGGTGACGGAGACCTGGGAGAAGCCGAGCTCCGCGAAGGTGGCGGCGAGGGACTGGTAGGTCGGCACGACCTCCTGCCCCTCGGGGAAGTTCAGGTAGAAGGTGTCGGCGCCCTCGGAGGGGGTATCGACGGCGGTGCCCTCGCCGAAAGCCGTCTTGATCCTCTGCTCGATCTCGGCCTTCTTGGCGTCGCTGACGAGCGAGGTGACCTCGACGTACAGGAGGTAGCGCCTGCTTGGGACCTCCTCGTCCTCGCCGGTGACGCCCACGTCGAAGTCCTGGGTGCTCACCTGCGAGGAGTCGTCGCCGGTCTCCGCGGCCACCAGCGAGCGCACGCTGGACTCGATGGCGCTGCGCTCGACGTTGGCGTCCTGCTTGAACTGGACGATGACGGCGCTGCCGCCCTTGAAGTCGATGCCGAGGTTCAGGCCCATGACCGCGACGGCCAGGAGCGACGCGCCGACCACGACGCCGCTGAGCACACCGGTCTTCTGGCGCATGGCCATGAAGTCGATGGAGATATCGGGGGGGACGATGTTCATGATGGGTCCCCTAGATGCTCAGCGCCTCGGGGCTCTTCGCCTCGAGGTACCAGTTGAAGATGCGGTGGCAGATGTAGACCGCCGTGAAGACCGAGCAGACGATGCCCATGAGCAGGGTCACCGCGAAGCCGTGGATGGGCCCGCTCGTGTAGTTCAGCAAGATCACACCGGCGAGGGCCGTGGTGACGTTGGCGTCGATGATGGTGCTCATCGCCTTCGCGTACCCGGTATCGACCGCCGCCTTGGGACTGCGCCCCGCCCGTATCTCCTCTCGGATGCGTTCGAAGATGATGATGTTGGCGTCCACCGCCATACCGATGGTCAGGATGATACCGGCCATGCCCGGGAGGGTCAGGGCGGAGTTGAAGCTCACCAGCAGCGCGACGATGAAGAGCATGTTGAGCAGGAGCGCCGCGACAGCGAAGACCCCAGAGGTCCGGTAGTAGATCATCATGAAGATGATCACGACCCCCGCCCCGAAGAGCAGCGAGAACTTGCCCGCCTGCACCGAGTCGTGGCCGAGGCTCGCGCCGACCTCGTGGTCGTGCACCTTGTAGACCGGGGCCTGGTAGGCGCCCTGGTTGAGGACCGTGGTCAGGGCCCGGGCGTCGGCGAGGATCTGCTGCGGGTTGCGGCCTCCCCCCATGGTGATCCGGACGCGGCCGCCGGGGATCTTCTCGTTGATGACCGGCGCGGAGTTGATGGTCTCGTCGAGCATGATGGCCATGTACTCGCCGACGTTCCGCTCGGTGAGGTCGGCGAAGGTGCGCGCGCCCTCGTTGTCCAGGTCGAGGCTCGCGTAGGGCACACCCTTCTCATCGTAGAAGACCTGCGCGCGCGCGAGGTTGCGGCCGCTCATCTCCACGGTGCCGAAGAGATAGTGGGTGCGCCAAAAGCGCTCGGAGACGATGTTGCCGTCGAGGCGCTCGATGAGCTCGTAGCCGATGACATGGGTATCGGGAACGGGCAGGGTGCGGACGAAGCGGATGAGCTCGCTCTTGCGGTCGGCGCGGGCGTAGGGGCCCGTATTCGACGCGGTCACCAGCTCGAGCGTGGCGGCGCGGTCGGGGTTGTCGGCCTTGTAGGCGGCCACGACGGCCTGCTGATCGCGGAAGAAGGTCGCGTTGCGATCGACCATGCGGAAGGTGAGCTGCGCGGTCTGGCCGATGCGCTGGCGGACCGTATCCATCTGCGCCTTCCCGACGCCCGGGATCTGCACGACGATGTCGCTATCGCCCGCGACGCGCACGTCCGGGTCGACCAGGCCGAAGGCCTCGACGCGGCCGCTGATGAGCTGGCGGGTCTTCTTCACCGCCTCGTCGCGGATGCGGGCCAGCTCCTCGTCGAGCAGGACCATCTGGAAGCGGATATCCGTCTGGGGGACGAGCTCGTAGCGGATATCCATCTGCTCGAGCGTGTCGGCGCCCAGGGCGTCCACCGTCTCCTTCGAGTCGAACTCCAGCTCGATCATCATGTAGTCGGGGATCGAGACCTTCACCCTCTCGGCGTAGGTCCGGTACTCCTCGACCGGCAGGTCCGAGGCGTTCTTGTTGTCCTTGCGGGCGAGCTCGTCGACCACGCGGGACTCGATGGCATCTCCGAGCTTGCGCCCGTTGTCCTGGATCGCCTTCTTCCAGTCGACCGTGTAGCGCAGCTCGAGGCCGCCCTGCAGGTCGAGACCGTAGTTGAGCTTCTTGTCGAAGAAGTCCGAGAGCACGCTGGGCATGTTCTCGAGACCGATGAAGCTCGGCAGCGTGTAGAGGATGCTCAGCACGACCAGCGCCCAGACGGCGATGGCGCTGAAGCGGCCCTTGCTTTCCATGGTGGGATACCCCTCGGGGGCGGAGCGACGTGATCTCCCGACGCGGGAGGATCAGGCCGGCTGGTTCTGGCTGAGCTGCTTCTCCGTCTCCGGATTGGCGCGCCCGCCGACGTAGTTCTTCAAGAGCTTGATGCGCGTATTCTTGGCGACCTCTATCGTGACGGTCGAGTCGTCGATCTCCGTGACCTTGCCGAAGATGCCGCTGGTGGTGATCACCCGATCCCCGCGCTTGAGCGCCTTGACCAGGGAGTCGTGCTTCTTCCGCTGCTTCTGCTGGGGGCGGATCAGCAAGAAGTAGAAGGCCACGAACATCAGGACCATGAAGAGGATCGTCGAGGTGCCGCCGGCCGCAGGCGCGCTCGCAGGCCCGCCGACCGCTTCGGCCGCTCCGCCTCCGCC
>CAZEHU010000463.1:3276-3634 GCA_964511605.1 uncultured Myxococcales bacterium | reverse complement strand
CGAGTGCGACGAGCTGAACAACACCCTCGACCTGCCCGCCCCGACGTGCGTCCCGGTCGCGCCATGAGGCGGCGCTCACGATCATCGTTGACCTCTCCCGGGCTCGCTGCTAGATACCCGCGCCCTCCAGAGCCGACAGCGAGACAGGTGGACCCGTGGCGAATCACAAGCAGGCCCTCAAGCGGCACAAGCAGTCCCTCAAGCGCCAGGCGCGCAACCGCTACTACAAGGTGACGGCGCGCTCCTACCTGCGTGAGGCACGCGAGGCCCTCGAGGCCGGCGACAAGGGCAAAGCCACGGAGGCCGTGGACAAGGCGCTGACGTACGCGGATCACATCGCCTCCAAGGGCGTGATCCA
>CAZEHU010000463.1:0-3266 GCA_964511605.1 uncultured Myxococcales bacterium | reverse complement strand
ACAAGAACCGGGCGAGCCGGCTCAAGAGCCGCCTCACCCGGCACCTGAACGCTCTGTAGGGTCACCGGCGCTCCAGGTCACCGGCGCTCCAGGTCTCCGGCGCTGCCGTGGCCGACGCGGCCCGGGATCGGCTCCCTCGGCTCCTCCGACACCTCGGCACATGGCTTGGCCGCTCCGGTCTCGGGGTTGCGGCGCTGCTCACGTTGCTCGGCTTCGCGCTCTCGGTGGTGCCGGGCTTCGACGTGTTGGACTACCACGCCTCGCTGGTGGTGGCCCTCGCCGGCGCGCCCTCGGTGGGCTTCCACTGCGCGCGGCGAGCGCGGTCGGCGCTGGATGCGGCGCGACGCAGCCTGCTCCTGGCGGCCATCCCCTTCGGCCTGCTGGCGCTCAACGCCGTCCGGGTCCTCAACTGCGACCCCCTCGAGGGCGCGGCCTTCTTCCTGGTGGGCCCCACGGCCTCGATGCTCTTCGCCGGTCAGCTCGGCCGCGTGGTGGGAGGCAGGGGCTGGCTCTTCCTCACGATCTGGCTGATCTGGGTCGGGCGCAACGCGCTCCTGCTCTATACCGAGCCCACGATCTTCGCTTTCGACCCCTTCGTGGGCTGGTACAGCGGCGCGGTCTACGACACCTCGCTGCGGGTCGGCTCCCGCTTCCTCCTCTACCGCCTCTTGAACCTCGTGGTGATCGGGCTGATCATCCTGGGCGCGGCGGCGGCGCGAGAGCGCTCCGTGGGCCGCCGGCGCGGCGCGCTGTTGGTGGCGCTCGCCCTCGCTTGGGGTGGGCTTTGGGGCCTCCGAGGAACCATCGGCTTCGAGATCGACCGGGAGAGCCTCGAGGCCGCCCTCGGCGGCCGCATGGAGGCCCCCGGCCTCGTGCTCCACTACGACGCGGCCCACATCGAGGAGCAGGACGCGCGGCGCACCCTGGAGGACGCGGCCTGGAGGCTCGAGAGCCTGGCGCGGCGCCTCGGCGCCCCCTACGAACCCACGGTGCACGTCTACCTCTATGGCTCGCAGGGCCGGAAGGGCGAGCTGATGGGCGGGCGGCGCGTGGCTATCGCCCGGCCGTGGGCCCACGAGGTGCACCTGAACCCCGTGGGCTTCGGCCACCCGGTCGTGGAGCACGAGCTCGCCCACGTGGTGCTGGGAGCCTGGTCGCCGCCCCCCTTCCACATCCCCGCGGCATGGCGGGTGATGCCTCGCATGGCGGTCGTCGAGGGCGCGGCCGAGGCCCTCGAGGGGGCCGGCGGGGAGCTGGACCTCCACCAGTGGGCGGCGGCTATGCGCCGCGCGGAGCTGGCGCCCGACCTCGAGGGCATCCTGGATCCCGCAGGCTTCTACGGGCAGCCCGCCGCCAAGGCCTACACCCTCAGCGGCTCGCTGATGCGCTGGATCCTCGAGACCCGCGGCCCCGAGGTCTTCCTGGACGCCTATCGCGACGGGGACCTCGGGCGGGCGCTCGGGCAGCCGCTCCGTGAGGTCCTCGACGCCTGGGGAGGCCACCTCGACGCCCTGGAGCTCCCGCGGGACGCCGTCGCGCGCGCCCGCCTGCGCTTCGACGTCAAGGGGGTGTTCCAGCGCGTCTGCCCCCTCGAGGTGGGCCGCCTCGGGCAGGAGGCCCAGGCGCTGGCAGCGCGAGGGAGGGTCGAGGAGGCCCTGACCATCTGGAGGACCATCGCCCGCTTCGATCCCCAGGACCCGCGGAAGCGAGCGCCGATCGTGGTGCTGCTCGCCCACGAGGGGAGGGTGGAGGAGGCCGCGGCCGAGGTGGAGGCCGCCCTGGCCCTGCCGGGCGCGGACGAAGCGATGGCAGCCTTCCTGCACGAGGTGCTCGGTGACGCGCGCTGGCGCGGAGGCGACCTTCAGGGAGCCAGACGCACATTCGCCGATCTCGAGGACGCGCCCCAGTCCGAGGCTCGCCGCCGCAATGTGCTCGTGAAGCGCGACGTGGTGGCCTCGGAGAGCCTGGAGCCGATCCTCGGTCCCTACCTGCTCGAGCCCCATCGGGTGGACCCGGACGTGGCCCCGGAGCTGGGCGAGGATCCGGACGCCGAGGCCATCGCGTATCTGGTCGACGCCGCCTCCGATCTCCCGGCCGAGCCCCTGGCCCTCTACCTGCTCGGCCGCCGGCTGGGCGCCGCGGGACGGTGGGACGAGGCGCTGGGCCCCCTCGGCACCACCTCGGCCCTGCTCGAGGCCGGTCGCATCGGCAGCCTGAAGGCGGCTACAGCGGGCCTCATCCGCCGCGAGAACCTGACGCTGCTCGCCTCGGCTCGCTACCACATCGGCGCCTTCGACGAGGCTCGAGAGACCTGGTCGCGCGCCGCCCGCCTCACCCCCCACCAGGGCCAGCGGGCCACCTATCAGGACGAGGCCGCTCGCGCCCGCTGGCGCGCCGAGCTCGCGCCCGGGGTGTTTTATTGACGGGATCCAGGCCCCCTCCGACCCTGATGGCGCGGACCCAGACCGGGAGGAGGGGCGCATGAACGAGGAGGCCTTGGGGAGGATCCGGAGGACGCTGACCGAGCAGGGCTGGGGCGGCGTCGGGACCTTGAGCGGACCGGGGGTGTTGATGCTCGTCAGCGCCCTCCCCGATACCGAAGACGCCCGCCGCGCGCTGGAGGCGGCCTGGCGTGTCGGCGAGGAGGAGCCGCTGGAGGCGGGCTGGCGCCAGATCGAGGAGTCTTCGCTCGGCGCGTGAGGCCGTAGACCCGGTACAGAGGCTGCGCGCGGGCATGGCGCACCAGGGGCCCGCGCCGAGGGGCCCTACGCGCTGACCTCGCTCAACAAGTCGCGCTTATCCTCGACGTCCTTGAACTCCTCGGCGGTGGGCAGCGGGTCCTTCTGCTCGACGATATTGGCCCACTCGCCGGCGAGGCGCTCGTTGAGCTCGACGTAGTCCGCCCACTTCTCGGGCAGGTCGTCCTCCTCGTAGATGGCGTTGACCGGACACTCCGGCTCACAGGCCCCACAGTCGATGCACTCGTCCGGGCTGATGACGAGCATGTTCTCGCCCTCGTAGAAGCAGTCCACGGGGCACACGGCCACGCAGTCCGTGTACTTGCACTTGATGCAGGGCTCCGCGACGATGTAGGCCATCTGAGGTCTCCTCCAAGGCTTCGGAAGGGGCGCGAGTGGGGGCGGCCCCGAGGGCCGAGACTCTGCCACCGGGTGGGCGTGTGGACAAGCCCGGCGGTCCACCCGCGCGCGTGGGCGATCAGCGGGGTCCCGAGGCTGCTGTGCGCGGGGCCGAGGGGGGGCCTCAGG
>CAZEHU010000462.1:0-3637 GCA_964511605.1 uncultured Myxococcales bacterium | reverse complement strand
GGAGACCCGGATTCCCGTGCCCGTGGAGAAGATCTCGGAGGGGCTGGCGGCGAACCTCACCCTGCGCCCGGGCGACATCGTCTTCGTGCCTGATCGCCTCCTTTAGGCACCTGCTACACCTTGCTTCGTCGGCGTCTCGACGCCCCAATGCGCAGGCAGGCTCGTGGTCGGCGCTCGGCGCTCGGTGGTACCGGATCGTGGGTCCCAGAGCCGCTCGGTGCCACCGGAGGGAGCGTGGTGAGATCGAGTGGAAGGCGGGCTCGGGTCGACGATTGAGCCTCCGTTGGCTCCCTCGGAGACCCTGGCGTATACTCTGCTCGACCGGGGGCGCTGTGCGCATATCACCGGAGGTCATCGGGAGGCCGCCATGGGCAAAGTAGTCGGCATCGACCTGGGCACGACGAACTCGTGCGTCGTGGTCATGGAAGCGGGCAACCCCGTCGTGATCCCGAACTCCGAGGGGAGCCGGACCACGCCGAGCGTTATCGCGTTCACGGAGGAGGGCGAGCGGCTCGTGGGCCATATCGCCAAGCGGCAGGCCATCACGAACCCTGCCAACACCGTCTTCGCCACCAAGCGCCTGATGGGGCGCAAGTTCAACGCGCCGGAGGTCCAGGAGATCCTGGACACCTTCCCCTACGAGGTTGTCGCGTCTTCCAACGGGGATGCTGCGGTGCGGATCTTCGATCGCCTGCACAGCCCGCCGGAGCTGAGCGCTCAGGTCCTCACGCAGATGAGGACCTTCGCGGAGGACTACCTCGGCGAGCCCGTCGAAGATGCGGTGATCACGGTCCCCGCGTACTTCGACGACAGCCAGCGGCAGGCCACGCGCGACGCGGGGCGCATCTCCGGCCTGAACGTCCTCCGGATCATCAACGAGCCCACGGCCGCCGCGCTGGCCTATGGGCTGAACCGACACTCCCAGGGCCGCGTCGCTGTCTACGATCTCGGCGGGGGCACCTTCGATATCTCGATCCTCGAGGTCGGCAACGGGGTGTTCCAGGTGAAGTCGACCCACGGCGACACCTTCCTCGGCGGGGAGGACGTGGATCTG
The DNA here is from genome assembly GCA_964511605.1 of uncultured Myxococcales bacterium. Taxonomy (GTDB): domain Bacteria; phylum Myxococcota_A; class UBA9042; order PHBI01; family JACKFB01; genus CAZEHU01. Next base: position 2,583 of record CAZEHU010000462.1, on the reverse strand, counting down.
CGCATCATCGAGTGCATCGCGGATACCTTCCTCGAGGAGAACGGCGTCGACCTGATCCGCGATCCCATCGCCCTCCAGCGCCTCAAGGAGGCCGCCGAGAAAGCGAAGATCGAGCTGTCTACGCTCGAGGATACGGACATCAACCTGCCCTTCATCTCGGCGGACGAGAGCGGCCCGAAGCACCTCCACATGACCATGAGCCGGCGCGAGCTCGAGGGCCTCATCGAGGACCTCATCGACCGGACCATCTACCACTGCGAGCAGGCGCTGAGCGACGCCGGCTTCGACGTCGAGCTCGTGGACGAGGTCATCCTCGTCGGCGGCATGACGAAGATGCCGATGGTACAGAAGAAGGTCTTCGAGTTCTTCCGGAAGGCGCCGAACAAGGGCGTGTCTCCAGACGAGGCGGTGGCCATCGGCGCCTCGATCCAGGGCGGCATCATCCGCGGCGATGTGCAGGACGTGCTCCTGCTCGACGTGATCCCGCTGAGCCTGGGCATCGAGACCCAGGGCGGCATCTTCACGAAGCTGATCGAGCGGAACCGAACGATCCCCACGAGCTGCACGGAGATCTTCACGACGGCTGAGGACTACCAGCCCCTCGTGAACATCCACGTGCTCCAGGGTGAGCGCCCGATGGCCCGGGACAACAAGTCCCTGGCCCGGTTCGAGCTCCTCGGCATCCCGCCGGCCCGCCGCGGCGTGCCGAAGATCGAGGTGACCTTCGAGGTGGACGCCAACGGCATCCTCTCCGTCACCGCCCGTGACCTCGGTACCAACAACGAGCGCCAGGTGCGCATCCGCCCGACCTCGGGCCTCAGCGAGCGCGAGATCGAGCGCATCATCGCCGAGTCGGAGGCCAATCGACAGGCCGACGTGGACCGCAAGGAGCTCGTCGCCGTCCGCAACAAGGCCGACGGTCTGATGTATACGACCGAGCGCAGCCTCGGTGAGCTGGGCAACTACCTGACCGATGACGAGATCCGCCAGATCCGCCGCGACCTCGATCGCTGCCGGAAGGCCCTCGCGGGGGACGAAATGGACGAGATCCAGCGTGCCCTGGAGCAACTGGAGACCTCCTCGTACAGAATCGCGGAGGTCATGTACCAGGACGTGGGGTAGCCCCGCGGATCCGGTCCGCCTGCGACGCCGGTGAGCGAAGACTACTACGCGGTCCTGGGGGTGGCTCGGGACGCCAGCGACCTGGAGGTCAAGCAGGCCTTCCGGGGGCTGGCGAGTCGCTGGCATCCGGATCGACATCCCGAGGACGAGGGGGCGACCGAGCGCTTCCAGACCCTGGTCCGAGCCTGGGAGATCCTGGGTCATCGGGATCGACGCTCCGCGTACGACGCCGGCCAGGCGGTCGTCGAGGGGCCTCGGATCGAGGCAGGCACCGCCCTGCAGGAGCTCTTCGGCGGGCTCGTGGACGGCCTCTTCGGAGTTCGGGATCGGCGCCCTCGGCCAGGCCGGGATCGGCGCTATGAGCTGCGCCTGGGCCTCAGGGAGGTCGCCCGCGGCACACGCCGCGAGCTCTCCCTGCCCCACGAGGAGCCTTGCAGCGCCTGCGAGGGTCGCGGCTTTCCGCTCTCGAGCCTGCCGCACGTCTGTGCGCGCTGTGGCGGCAGCGGGGAGGTCCAGCGTCGGCCGACGCTGCGCTCGACCCTGGAGGCCTGCGAGGACTGCGACGGGCGAGGTTTCCGCTTCACCGAGGCTTGCGGAGTCTGCAAGGGTACCGGGGAGCAGACGGTCCGCCGGAAGGTCGACGTGGTCGTGCCCGTGGGGGTCGTCGACGGCCAGGAGCTCCGCATGAGGGGCGCTGGCGAGCCCGGCAGCCACGGTGGTGAGCCGGGCGACCTGTGGATCCGTGTGAGCGTCGAGCCGCACCCCGTGCTCCGCCGTCAGGGCGATGACGTTCTGTTGCGGCGGCCGGTGCCGCTCCTCCGGGCCCTGCTCGGTGGCTGGATCGAGGTGCCCACGGTGGACGGCGGACGGCGCGTGCGCCTGCCCGCCGGGGTGGCGGATGGGGAGGTGCTGCGCATGGAGGGCCTCGGCATCGAGCGCCCCGACGGGCGGCGGGGCGATCAGCTCGTGACGCTCTCCCTCGAGGCGCCTCACGCGGTGGATGGATCTCTGCGCGAGGGGCTCGAGTCGGCCCTCGCCGCCGCGGCGGAGGGAACATTCCCACGCTCGGAGCGCTTCGAAGCGGAGCACACCCCTCGTGAGTCCCTTCGCCAGGAGGAGGAGACCCCGTGAGCCGCCCCTCCCGAGCCTTGCTGCTGCTGAGCGCCCTGTCGCTGGCGACCCTGCCGGCCTGCGGGGCGGCGCTGGAGTCGCGGTCGACGGTCGTCGAGCTCCCGGCGGAGGGCGGGAGTCAGGGCGCGGCGGTGCGGGCGATCGCGGCCACCGAAGCCACGACCGAGGAGGTGCCGATCGAATCGGAGCGCGCAGCCCTCGTCGCGTTCGAGGCCGCCCGACATGGTGGAGACGCGGTACAGACACGGCGGGTCCTGGCGCGCCTCGTTCGGGGCGCGCCGGGCTCTGCGGGAGCGCAAGAGGCGCGCGCAGCGCTCGCCACCGAGGCCC
>CAZEHU010000461.1:0-3647 GCA_964511605.1 uncultured Myxococcales bacterium | reverse complement strand
CGAACATCAGGGCCTCCGGGTGCGAGCCCCATGGTATCCGACTACCTCCAGAGCGCCACCCCGGCCGACCCGCGGGCGCCCCCTGCCTCATCGCAGAGGGCACCGAAGAGCCCACCGAAGAGGCTGACGAGGAGGCCAACACCGAGGCCAACACCGAGGCCACCGAGCAGCCTATCGAAACACGTTCCAAGGGAGTGAGAAACGTGTTCTAATCCGCTGGCGGAGGGTGGAGAGCCGATGGACCGGACCAGAGGGTCACGTGTGCGTGACTGGATCTTCATCGTCGCCGACGCGCCGACGCGTGTCTTCGATGTGCGCTATCAGCTCGAGCTCTATGAGGTCTTCCATACGCGGCCCTTCTCGCGGAGCACCCACGCGATCGGGATCACCGCCGGGGTCCTGGGCTACCTGCTCGCGGCGACCGCATGGCCGAGGCCCTTCGTAGGATCCGGGGCGACGCTCCTCACCATGATCCTGGCGATCTGGTACGTCGGCCTGCATCGCCGCGTCGGCCTTTGGACCCTACCCGGGCTCGGGGTGTTGTGGGGGCTGGCACTCGTCGGCGCAGCGTGGCTCCCGGAGGTCGGCGCTGCGCCCCTGTGGGCCGGCCTAGGGCTGATGGTCGGGGGTGGGACCCTCTGCTGGATCGGTCATTGGGTCGAGCCCGTGCCTCCGCCCCTGAGCGGGAGCGAGGGCTTCGTCCCCATCGAGGCCTTCGTGCGGGGCCGGCCTTGGTACGTGAGCCTCTATGCTTTCCTGGCCTTCCCCATCTGGGTCTTCCATGAGGTGATGGCCGCGCCGAAGCTCTTCCCATACCTGACGATCCTCTGGCTCGCGCCCCGCGACGAGGCCCTCGGGCGCCTCCTCGAGGAATGTCGCGGGCGCGTCGAACCCATCCTGGAGGGGGGCCTCCGTGCGGCCTCCCCACCCTCCGAGGGGGCCATCCGGGTGCTCTGAGCTCCGAGGCCGGGCTCCCTCAGGGCAGGAGCTGCTCCAGATCTCCGATCAGGTCGTCGGCCGCCTGCGGCGAGACCTTCGCAGCGAGGCGCGCGTGGTCGCCACGCACGTACCAGAGCGTCTGCGCGGAGGTCGCCGGCGTGTCCCCTGGGGCACGAGAGAGCGTGAAGCTCTCGCCGCCCCCGTCGAGGTCCGTGACCTCGAGCGTGAGCACGGGCTCCCAGCCCGTCGGGGCGCCCGAGGGGACTCCGTCGACGTCGTGCCAGCTCAGGGCGCGCAGCCGGAGGAGCTTCCCCACCAACGCCTTCCAGGCTGCCGCGGGCTCCACCTCGGCCGTCGGGTCCGGGCCGCCGGCCGAGGCGGTCCAGGTGGCATCCTTCGGGCTCTTGGGGTTCGCCTGGGTCAGGGTCGTGGCCCGCTCGCCCATCTGGAGCCTCAGGGTGCGGATCTGGTTCCGCCGCTTCGAGAGCAGCGTGCGCTCGAGCAGGCGGCCTTTGCCGGCGTCCAGATCCCGCACGAGAGCCGAGGGCAGGATGGCCACGCGTCCGTCCGCGAGGCGAGCGTAGACGTCTCGGGTGCCGAAGACCCGGCCGCCCAGCTCGAGGCGATGGGACGTCCCGTCCGCGAGGATCACCTCCACAGAGGAGCCAGGCTCCCTCAGGCCGAGCTCCTCGAGCTTCGTATCGGCCACCCCCTCGAGCACGCGCTCTACCTCCAGGGGCTCGAGGCGCTCGAAGAGGCGCTCGGCGGACTTGCCCGCCTGGAAGCGCTCCTCCTCGACCGTGGGCTCGCCGCCGTCCTGCTCCGGGGACTTCGTGGTCGTGATGGTGCCGGACCACCAGCGACCATGTCGGTCCTCGAGGGCCACGAGCGCGATCGTCTCGTCCTCCTTCGAGAAGATCACCCGGGAGACTTGACCCTCCGAGGCTGCTACCAGCGCGGTCTTGGGAATCGCCGCTTGCTGGGCAGCCTCGTCCGCCGGGGCCGTGCGCGCGGTCCAGGCGAGGCAGCCAGCAAGTCCGAGGAGGACGGCGTGGGTGAGGACGGAGCGCAGCATCAGGCTCCCTCCGCCGGGCTGGGCGAGGGGGCGCGCCCCCGGAGGCGGATCGAGCCGAGGCCGAGCCCCAAGACCAGGAGGGGCACGCCGGCGATGGTCAGCCAGAACCAGGCTACGTCCTCGTCGCGGGTATGGATCACCGGCGGATCGGCGTCCGGGGCCGCGAGCCTGGAGGTGGCCGCGTCGTCGCGCGCGAGCCAGGCCCAGGCGTCCAGGACGAAACGAAGGTTGGCAGGGTTGCCGAGGACCCCGTCGGCCACGAGATCGGAGTCCCCCACGATGATCGCGCGTCCCTCCGAGGGCCCGTCGACGCCATCGCCGGCCGGGACCGCGAAGGTCGAGGCCATAGCGAGCGCCGTGGACTCGACGGGCTCCGCGGGTCCGCCGTCCGAGCCGATGTCCTTGCGTCGATCCCCGTCGAGGTCGCGCCAGGTGCCCATCATCGGCCGCACGAGCACCGTGGTCTTTGGCGCGGGACCTTCCTCGTCCGCGCCTCTGGGCGCTTTGTGCAGGGCCGCGGCGTGGGCGAGCACCAGCGGGGCCTCCTCTTTGTGCTTCGCGAGGGCTCGGGTCACCTCGTGGGAGCCGTAGCGGGTCGAGTAGAGCGAGGCGACCTCGCCGCGCCCACCGCGCTGGCGGATGTGGTGGCGCTCGTTGCAGGCGACGCCCTCGGCGAGCTCGACCCCGAGGGCCTCGAAGAGGGGAGCGAGGCCGTGGTCGGTACCGGGATCGACGAGCACCATCAGGCTGCCGCCTCCACGGAAGTGCTGGGCGAGCGTCTCCGCCTCCTCCGCGAGGAAGGGTGCGGTGGGGCCGAGGACCAGCACGACGTCGGCCTCCTCGGGGATCTCGCGGCCGAGTCCCTCCTCGAGGCCGAGGCCCTCCTCCTTCACGTTGAGCTTGCCGAGGACCTCCTCGAGGCCCTCGATCGGCAGGCGACGATCCGCCTTGTCGAGCTTCTGCCCGCGCTCGCCGTGGCCCCTGGTGCGCATGACGGTGCGCTCGGGACGGGCGACGCGGAGGAGGGCCTTCTGGACCTCCTTGTCGAGGGACTTCAGCTTTCGGCGGGCCTTGCCGAGGTCGGTGCCGAGGGAGACCTGCTTGCTCTCCTCTCCGCGCCGGAGCACCACCACGCCGCTCCGGCGCACCCCGAGGCTCTCGGCGAGGCTGGGCTCGAGGGCGTGATCGAGGCGCTGCACCTCGAGATGGGGGCCTGTAGCGGCCAGGGTGGCGAAGTAGGGCGCGATGCGCTCCGCCACATCGTTGGCGGGCGGGAAGAAGAGGAAGACGTCCACATCGTCGGTCAGGCCGCCGGCCAGCTCGAGGGTGCCCGGGGAGGGCTGGACCGAGGCGTGCACGCTCCACTCCCAGCGCTCGTCGTGGTGGTTCGCCAGCCAATTCGCCAGGCTGATCCAGCCCACGGCCAGGGCCAGCCCGAGGGCACCGAGGGCCGCCGCGCGAACCCGTGGGACCTCCACCCGCTCGGGGCGGCGCAGGCCGGCGCGGCTCCAGTCGGCGGTGAGGGCCGTGCTGCTGCCGGCGAGGACCAGGACGATCCATGTGATGGTCAGCGCGGCTGCGCTGGCGGCCGCGGCCTCGGCGTCTGGACCGTTTTGCGCGCAGGGCGAAAATC
>CAZEHU010000460.1:0-3649 GCA_964511605.1 uncultured Myxococcales bacterium | reverse complement strand
GGGGGCCTGGGGCGAGGGCCGCTGGCTACCATGCGGGCAGGGGGGCTTCCAGACCGGGAGCCCGGGAGATCCTCCTCGGATCCAAGGGAGGGGGTCGGGGGCTCTGTCGACGGGGTCGGAGGAGCGAACCCTCGAGGCGCCCCAAGCGACGCTCGCTGAGCTATCATCCCCGCCCCTGCCCACGCCCAGCCCGAGGTCCACCGAGCGCGAGATGAGCGAGCGGAGCCACCGTCCCGATCCTTACCTCGGGCGCGTCCTGCGCGGCGCGTGGCGCATCGACGCGCTGATCGGCGAGGGGGGCATGGGCCAGGTCTACGAGGCCACGCACCTCGAGATCGGCCAGAAGGTGGCGGTCAAGGTGATGCTGCCCCTCCTGCACGCGGCCGAGACGATGGTGGAGCGCTTCGAGCTCGAGGCGCGGGCGGTCAGCCGGCTGAAGCACCCGAACACGGTCCGCCTGTACGACTTCGGCAGGTTCGAGGAGGGCACCCTCTTCTATGTGATGGAGTTCATCGAGGGCCGAACGGTCCACGACGTCCTCCTCGAGGAGGATGCCCTTGGCCCCGGCCGCGCGATCCGGGTCGCGATCGAGGTCGCGCGCGCCCTCGCGGAGGCCCATGCGTCCGGGCTGGTCCATCGGGACATCAAGCCCTCGAACATCTTCCTGTACGATCTGCCCGGCCACCCGGACATGGTGAAGCTGGTGGACTTCGGGGTGCTCAAGGAGCTGGGCACCACCACCGGGCAGCACGTGCCGAACCTGACGGGCACGGGCCTGGTCAACGGCTCCTTCCGCTACATGGCCCCGGAGCAGTGCTTTGGGGAGGGCATCGACCACCGCTGCGACTTCTACGGTCTCGGCTGCACCTTGATGGAGATGTTGGCGGGCGAGCCCCCCTTCGATGGCTCGAACCCCATGAAGATCATGATGAAGCACGTCCAGGAGGCGCCGCCGGCCCTCTCAGACCTCTGCGAGGGGGTGCCGCTCGCCCTCGACACGCTGGTCACGCGGCTCTTGTCCAAGGACATCGCGGAGCGTCCCTCCTCCGCGATGGAGCTGGTGGAGATCCTCGAGGAGATCGCCAGCTTCCATGGGGACGATCTGCCGCGCGCGCCCTTCGAGAGGGTCGCGAGCCTCGATCCCCACGAGCGCACCGAGGTCGACCGGCCGACAATGGACGACTCGGAGGGCGGCGAGCCCGCAGCGAGCCCCTCGGAGGACGAGGACCTCGATCCCACCATCGTCGTCGAGGTGGGCGAGCTGGGCATCGGCCTCGAGGATCTCGACGCCCTCGACCACGCCCACCGCGACGAAGCGCTGGTGGCGGTCTCGTTCGAGCCGGAGCCGTGGGCCGCGCCGGGCACACCGGCCGGGGAGACACCGACCCGGGAGGCGTCGACGGGGGCCGTGGCCGAAGCGTTGGCTGGCGACGTACGAGAGGAGCAGCCCACAGACCTCCACCTGCCGATGGCCTTCGACACCTTCCAGGATGAGTCCACGGATCTCCACCAGCCGGTGATGGCGGGCGAGGGGCTCGATCACGACGCCTCGACCGATCCCCAGAGCGATGCTGGGAGGCAGATCCTCCAGGAGGAGCCTACGGATCTGGTGGCGCCGGTGCTGGGAGTCGATATCTCCGACGAGCAGGCCCCGCGCGACGTGCAGGAGGAGGCGACGGATCTGCACCTGCCGGTGATGGGCACAGCCGAGCCGGAGGGCGCCGCTCCCTCCGATCCGGGGGATGTCCAGGAGGAGGCGACCAGCCTGAACCTGGTGCCGGCCGAGGTGCTCGGCGAGCTCGAGGAGCCCTCTGACGTCACCGACCGGGACCTGCCGCCGGTCGAGACCGGTGTGCTCGCCCGCGGCGTGCCGAAGCCGCAGAAGATGGGGGCGGCGCCCCGAAAGCGCCCGCCCGCGTGGCTGCTGGCGGTGGGGGGGATCGGTGCCGTGGGCCTCGGCGCCCTCGTCGCGGTAGCGCTGGACACCGTGGGGCCATCGAGCTCGTCGACGAAGGGAGCGACGGCCTCGTCGAGCGCGGCGAAGGGCGAGACAGAGGACGCGGAGACACCAGCGGGCGTCGGCGCGCCAACGAAGGAGGACCCGAGAGCGACCGGCGAGGCCACCACGAAGCCGGACCCTCGGGCGACGGACGAGGCCGCGGGGAGAGGGGAGCCGTCCGCGGCGGTGGAGACAGGAGCAAGCGCTGGAGAGATCCCGAAGGAGCCGCCTCCGGAGGGGACAAGCGAGGAAGCGGGTTGGGAGGCCGCCACGGAGGAGGCCGACGAGTTGACAGTCGAAGGGGCGCCCCCGAGCCCGGCTCCCTCCGCCCCCCCCAAGGCGCGCTCGAAGACGTCGCGGCGGAGGCGCTCGACTACGACCGCGGGCAAGGCTCCCATCGCGGCCCCGCGCCCGCCACCGCCCCCTGGACCGACGGGCCCCAGCGTGAAGAAGACGAGCAAGAAGGGAGGCGCCACGAACGCCAAGACGCTGCTGCAGTCTCTCCAGTCCCGCTATCGCTCCGGCGACAAGAAGGAGGCCTGCGCGAGCTTCGAGGCGGCCCGCAAGGCCGGCACCTTCAAGGGCATCATGAACCATCGGAGCGCGCGCTTCTTGAAGAAGCGATGTGATTGAGGCGGGCGCAGCCGCGTCGCCGTGGAGACCTCAGGGTTCATCGACACCCCGGATCGCGGAAGCGCGGCTCAGGAGACAAGCGCCGCCCCTCCCGCGAGACACGATCCCGGAACGAGGGCTCGAGCTCCTCGAGGCGCACCATGTCCACGTCGATCCCGAGGCCGGCCAGGACGTCGACGAGTACGCTACGAGCCGAAGACCACAACCCGCTCGGCGCCGAAGCGCTCCCGGAGGGTGGGCACCGCGCGGCCTGGCCGCGCGAGGACCTCCTCGCGCTGCGCCTCCAGGCGGGCGCGCTTGTGCCGCTCCTACAAGGCTGGGACCGAGCCCTCGACAGCGCGCCTACCAGACCGCCCTCTCGTAGTGCTCGAGCATCCGCGCATCGGCGGTGACGAGCGGTGCGTGGTGGAGCATGGCGGTGGCGACGATCAAGCGGTCGAAGGGGTCGCGCGTCCAGGTCAGGCCCAACGCGATGTCCACCACGGTGGCGAGGCTCTCGTCGGACTCGCGCACCCCGTAGTCCGTCCAGAGGGCTGCACAGATGCTGCCGGCCGGGTCCCGGGTTCGCTCGATCTGGTGAAGATAGCCGATCTCCAAGCGCACGACGGCAGAGTAGAAGAGCGCAGCGTCGTCCAGCGTGCTCCGGGCCTTCGAAGAGAGCTCCTCCACCCTGCCATCGAAGAGCTTGACGGCGATGTGGGTGTCGAGGAAGGCCTTCACTCCTCGGGGGCGCCAGCCGACAGGAAGAGGTGGGGATCCGGTTCGTACTCCCAGGTGATGGCCGCCAACGCGTCGAGGCTCAGATCCGTAGTCTCCCTCCTCGGACCCTGGCCGATGCGGTACCGCGTCGTGGGTGGTGGGTAGAGGTAGAGGATCTTGCCCTTGCGTTTGATCGCCACCGGCTCCCCGGTCTCGAGAGCCTCGTCGAGCACCCTGTAGATGTTCGCTCGAAGCGCGGTCGCGCTGAGGGGCTCTTGCATGGGGGAAGACTCCAGATACGTGCGTGATCGAGCATGG
>CAZEHU010000459.1:0-3650 GCA_964511605.1 uncultured Myxococcales bacterium | reverse complement strand
ACCCTCACCCTCGGCCTTCGCCGCCGACTCGTTGCGGTTGTCCTGGGCCGGCTTGGGCCGCTGGCGGTTGTCCTCGATCTTCGGCGGCCGCCGCTCGCGGCCACTGTGGCGGTTGCCCCGTCCGCGGCCCTGATGCCGGGACTCCATCGGGCTCTTCAGGCGCTCGCTCGCGGGCTTGTGGCCCCGGCGGCCGCCCCCATCACCGCTGCTCTTGGCTTTGGCTCCGGCGGGCGCGACCACGATCTCCGGCGCCTCCTCGGGCATCACGGCCTCCTGCTTTCCGACGAAGAGGTCGATCAGCCAGCCGAACAGGCCTCCCTTGCGCACCACCGCCGGCTGCACCTGGATGACCTGCGCTGGCGGCGGAGGCACGGGCTTCGGCGGCGGGGGCGGCGGCACGTAGGCGGCCTTGGCGGCGGTCTCCCGACGCTTGCGGTCCTCGGCCTCCTCGGCCTCCTGGATCTCTACGTCTCGGGCCATGCGGGCCTCGATCTCGCGGTAGATGCGCTCGAACTGGTCGGCGTCCAGGCTGATGTCCTGGGCCTTCGCGGCCTCGATCACCAGTCGCTCGGTATCGCCGAGCTCCTTCTTGTCGACCTCGCTGCGCACGAGGTCGAAGGTCTGCAGGACGCGCCGGGCGCGCTTGCCCTTGCCGCTCGAGGCCAGGATCTCCACGTAGGCCTTCGTCGGCGGGCAGCTCGGCACCCCCTGGATGTCCACGCTGACCTTGGTCTCGCGCTCGAGCTCGACGAGCTCCTTGCGCTTGCGGTTCATCAGGTAGTTGGCCACGTCCACCGGCATCTGGGCGGAGACGTGCATGTAGTTGGTGCCGCGGATGACCGTCTCGCGGATCCGTCGTAGGAGGTAGAGCGCGCTCGACTGCACGCTGCGGAGCTGGCCCGTGCCGCCACAGTGCTCACAGGTATGGAAGCTCCCCTTCATCAGCGCGCTCTTGAGGCGCTGGCGGCTGATCTCCATCAGCCCGAACTCACTGATGCGGCTGAACTTCACCTTCGCTTTGTCGTCGGCGAAGGCGTCGCGGCAGGCCTGCTCGACCTTCTTGGTATTCTCGCGGCTCCGCATGTCGATGAAGTCCACCACCACCAGCCCGCCGCGGTCCCGCAGGCGGAGCTGGCGCGCCACCTCGCGGGCGGCGTCCAGGTTGCTCTTCAGCGCGGTCTCCTCGATGTCCTCGCCCTTGACGCGCCCACTGTTCACGTCGATAGCGACGAGGGCCTCGGCCTGGTCGATGACGATGGAGCCACCGGAGGGCAGGTCGATCTTGCGCGCGAAGACGTCGTCGATCTGATCTTCGACCTGGTAGCGGCTGAAGAGCGGCGTCGCGTCGTCGTAGTAGCGGATGCGCTGCTTCATCTCCGCGAGCAGGACCGTACAGAAGTCCTTGATCTCCTCGAAGGTGTCGAGGTCGTCGATCACGATCTCGTCCAGATCGGTCGAGGCGTAGTCCCGGATGAAGCGCATCGCCAGGCTGCGCTCCTTGTGGATGAGCTGCGGGCCCCGTCGCCCTTCGAAGCGCTGCTCCAGGTTCGTCCAGAGCTTCTTGAGGAATTCGAGGTCGCGGACCAGCTCCTCCTCCTCGCGCTCCACCCCGGCGGTGCGCACGATGACACCGAAGCCGTCCGGCACCTCCTGGCGCGCGATGATGTCCTTCAGGCGCCGGCGCTCGTCGCCCGGCAGGCGTCGCGAGATGCCCGTCTTCGAGCTCTCGGGCATCAGGACCAGGTAGCGGCCCGGCAGGGAGACGTGGGTCGACAGGCTCGCGCCCTTGGTGCCGATCTCGTCCTTGACTACCTGGACCATCAGCTCCTGCCCCTCCTTGAGGAGCTCTTGGATAGGCACACGGCTCTTGCCCTTCTTGTCCTCCGGGTAGAAGCGGGGGTGGATCTCGCCCACCGGCAAGAAGCCCTGCTTCGGCACGCCGTAGTCGACGAAAGCGGCCTGCAGGCTCGCATTCACACGATGGACGACGCCCTTGTAGACGTTGCCCTTGGCGTGATCGAGCCGGCTGGTGTCGATCTCCAGGTTCTGGAGGCGGCCGCTCTCGACGAGCGCGACGCGGGTCTCCTCGATGCTCACGTTGACGAGCAGCTTCTCGCCCATGGTGCACTCTCCTTCACGGAGAGCGGTCGCGTCACCGGGTCTACCGGCTCGGCCTGGGGGCTCCTCTCACGGCCCCGGCGGCGCTCCTTCGAGCGTTCCGGTTGTCCTCCGCTCCGCGGGCCTCAGGTGAGGGGTGCGGGGGGAAGAGGCGATCGTGGGAGTTCCAGGTCGAGTTCGGTCTCCGTCGGACCCGCCGCGGCCATCACGTGGCCCCCGGCGAGTCGAAGGGTGGGTCCGGCACGGGAGGAGTCGCCGGGGCTTCGGCCATCATCTGGCGTGCCCTCCTCGGCGTCGACCCCCGCGCGCTCGCGCTCCGTGTCTTGTGGTGTGGTGTCCTCGATATCAGAAGTGCCGGCGAGGGCGCCCTCCTGGGCGTCCGGGGAGCCGGCGAGAGAAGCCGGCGTCGCGTCGTAGTCGACACGCGCCGGCGCGGATCCAAGCTCGCTCGACGGGGTGCAGGGCGATCCTGAGCTTCCCGTCGGGCAGACTGCCTCGCTGCCGCAGCCCACGATCGCGAGGCCCAGGCCCAAAGAGAGGGCAAGGAGCGCAGCGCGGGTCCAGGTGGGTCGGTTCAAAGCGGGGGGAACCTAGGGGAGGCCCCCCCTCGTGTCAACGGATTCACCGGGTGATCCCCCCGGGGACCCCGATCTCGAACCCTCGGGAATCCCAGGGAATCCTTGTCATGGTGCCCCTCAGCGGCGGCCAGGGCCCTCCAGCTCCCGGTGCATCAGGCGGATCCGAGCGATGTCGCGCATCATGCGGAGCGAGTGTCGGATCGGATCCACGCGGCTGGCCTCGTCGTTGATCCAAACCACCGGCACCTCCGCCACACGGAGGCCGAGGCGCCGAGCCACGAAGAGCACCTCCACGTCGAAAGCGAAGCCGTCGATCCGGCGGAGCGAGAAGCAGTCCCGCGCGGCCTCGGCCGTGAAGAGCTTGAAGCCGCACTGGGTGTCGCGGATGCCGGGGAAGACCGTGGCCTGCACCAGCAGGTTGAAGGTCCGGCCCATCAGCTCGCGGTACAGCGGCTGCCGCTTCTCGAGGCGGCTGTCCGCCAGCGCACGGGAGCCGATCGCGACGTCGTAGCCCTCGTCGAGGCGCGCAGCGAGGCGTCCGTACTCCTCGATCGGGGTCGAAAGGTCGGCATCGCTGAAGAGGACACGCTCGCCTTTGGCGTGGGCGACGCCGTGGCCCACCGCGTAGCCCTTGCCTCGGTTCTGATCGTAGCGCAGGGGCCGCAGCCCGGGCTGCGAGGCGACCCGCTCGCGCGCCACCTCGATGGTGGCGTCCTCGGACCCGTCGTCCACCACCAGCAGCTCCACCTCGAAGGGCTGCTCGGCCATCCAGGCCCCGAGTCGATCCAGGGTCGGACCGAGCCGCAGGGCCTCCTCGTAGGCCGGCACGACGATCGAGAGGTGGGGCCCGGAGGACATGGTCGAGGGATATGCGGCGTCCGCTGGACCATGTCAAACCTCCCCTTCCCTCGCCGAGGGCCGTGCGGCCCTCGGCCCCCTTCCCTCGCCGAGGGC
>CAZEHU010000458.1:0-3652 GCA_964511605.1 uncultured Myxococcales bacterium | reverse complement strand
CCGGGTGAGCGGATCGGTGATCGAGGCGGTGAACAGGCGCTCGTTGAGCTCCTCGAGCTCCTTCTGGCGCTCGCCGAGCTCCCGCTCGAGGCATAGCCGCTCCGTGACGTCCTCGGCGAGGACCTGCACACCCTCGAGGGCGTGATCGAGGAGCAGGGGGACACAGCGGAAGCGGTAGATGCGGTCAGGGCATGCGCGCAGGGCCGCGGTGAACTCCGTGGGCTGTCCCTCGCGAGCCCGACAGAGCTGGGTGTGGACCCGTGCGCGCACCGAGACCGGGAACAGGTCGACGAAGGGCACGCCGAAGTCGCCCTCCTCGATGACGTGCAGCATGTGCTCCGCGGAGGGGTTGGCGCGCGCGAGCTCGAGGTGGTCGTCGAGCAGCATCACCAACTCGGCGGCCTCGTCGAAGAGTGTGCGGTAGACACGGGCCGCGGCATGGGCGGCGCGATGCCGGCGGCGCTGCCAAACCGACCACAGGGCGAGGAGGATCACGAAGGCGGCGAGAGCGCCCGCGAGGGCGGTTCGACCGCTGCCGTCAGCCCCGCTCGGTGCCGAGATCGCCACGGTCCATCCCGTGGTGCCGAGGGAACGCGCGTCGATGCTCGTCGACGCTGCGCCAGCGGTGGTCCCGCGGCTGGTCCAGATCGCACGGCCTCGTGCGTCGAGGATGCGGAAGGCGCTGGGGGAGCTCACGCCGAAGGTGGACTCCCGGTCGAGCAGCGCGACCACCGCGCCGGCGAGGCGGTCGCCTGACCTGAGGGGGTGGACCAGCAGGAGGTCACCGTCCTGCAGGAGGTGATGCGGGCCCATGGCGCCGGCGGTGGTCACCTCCACGGCGGTGATGCAGTCCTCGGCCGCGAGCCGATCGGCGCCCGCCTCTCCACCCGTGAAGACGTGGATCGGCTCGCCCTCGACCGAGTAGAGCGCGAGGGCGGAGAGCTGCGGCGGGCCGGCTTCGAGGAAGGCGCGGCCGGAGCTGGCCACGGCGCCCTCGGCCTCGATCGCCAGATGCGCGAACGCGGCGAGGGAGCGCTCCGCCTCAGAGACGCGCGTGCCGAGCTCTGTGGTGAGCCGGTCCCCGGCCTCACGGGCCGATCGCTCGCACTCGGCTGCCTCCTGCTCGCTCCAGTGCGAGTAGAGGAGGGCGGAGGTTCCGAGGCCCGCCACCAGGAGGAGCGGGGTGCCGACGCCGATGGCGCCGCGCCAGTGGCTGCGGCGTCGCATGGACTCGGTGGGCACGGGAACGGAGTGGGTCATCGGCAGCAGGGCCTGGGGTCGGGTCTTCAGCCCAACGGATCGCGGGGGAAGGGACTTGAGCCGATTGTGGTGGCGAGGGTCTCCAGGATGCGTGCGACCAGCTCGACCACCCTCGAGCAGGTGACCTCAGGTGGTTCGCCGAGGGGGGGGAGGTGGACGAAGCCTGCGGGGGTCGACGTGGGGAGCGAGGCCAGCAGGTGGTACAGGCCAGCGTTGCATACGTAGCCGCCGGCGTCGTCCGAGACCCGGACCGGGAGCTCTGGGGTGTCGAGGGCCGCCGCGAGTGCCATGGCGTCCCAGGTACACGCCAGGAGCTCCTGATCCCCGTCGAGCCTCCGCCCTCGTGCGACGACGCCGGCGACATCCGGCTCCCAGGAGCTCACCGTGCGAGAGGCCCTCGTCTCAAGTCGGACAGCGCCAGGCCTCCCGAGGCCGACAGAGAGCGCGATGGCGGGATCGAGCTCTCGGGCGAGCGCGGGCATCTGAACACGGACGGTCTCCCAGGTCACATCGAGGACAGCGCCGTGGACTCGCAGATCCCCGATGCGGACGCCATCGAGGGCCCGCGCGACTCGCGCCGAGGGGTTATCCTCCACATCGCGGAAGGGGCCGAAGCCCGTGAGGAGTATGCGCCTCACCGTAGCCGCGCGGCTCGATCCGTCACTCGGGCGACGCCGCGTCGCCGGGAGGTTCGGCCGTCCATGCGGCCTCGTTCAGCTCCCACCACCGACGCCAGTGGCGGCGGTTGTTCCTCGGGCTCCGCCACATCGGATCTGCCTCGTGCCCCGTGAGGACCTCCAGCAGCCGTGCGGCGTTGTGGGCGATGTGCAGCTCCCGCTCTCCGGTGAGCTCGATGATGACGCGGATCGCCCTCGGGCTCTTCAAGGGCGCCGGGATCTCGTGCCCGGCCGCCTCGAGCCCGCGACGCAGCCACTCTGACCAGGGCTGCGCCTGGTTCTCCTCCCAGAAATCCCACCAGGCGCGGACGGCCCGATCCCGCCTCTTGCGGCTCCGCGAGCTCGCGCGTCCCGGCATCTCGTGGTTGGTCACGCGCACGAGCGCTCGTTCGGCTGCGCCCCTCACGGCGCTGTCCGGGCTCTCGAGCAGCGGCAGGAGCGTAGGGACGACCGACTTCCGACCGTGTCGCTCCAGCAAGCCGGCGACGATCAAGTAGAAGGCCGAGAGGTTGCCCCCGGCCACCGAGGCGCTGAGGTGCCGTCCGGGGTCGTTGGCGACGGCCATCGCGACGTCCGCGGTGGAGGGGTCGGGGATCGAGCGCAAGGCAGCGAAGAGCTCCCGGGCCCAGGCGGGGTCGTCCGTGCGCGCCAGGGCCCCCATCAGCCCCGGCAGCGCGAGGGCATCCCCGATGAGCCGAAGGGCCCGGAGGGCGCTCTGGCGCACCTTCCTGTCCGGGGCATCGAGCAGGGCGACCAGCTCCGCGAGGGCGGGTCGGGCTCGGATGTCCCCGAGGGCCTCGAGGGCCTCGAGGCGGAGCGCCAGGTCTTCCATGTGCACCACCCGGAGCAGCTCGCGGACCCGGACGGCGAAGCGCTCGTCGCCGTGATCGACCCAGCTGCGGAGGGGGCCCCGCTCCAGACATCCGTACATCCGGTCGCCCACCTCGCAGTGGATGCGCACGTGGAAGTGGTCGTCGTGGGGGTTGGAGTCGGAGGGCTGGTGGAGGACCTCCTCGATGCGCAGGAGTAGCTCCGCGCTGTACCCTCGCTCCCTGGCGAGCGCCAGCATGGGCGCCTTCAGCCAGTCCGCCACGAAGACCCACTGCACGCGGCGCTCGGCGTCCTCGAGGAGGGCACGAACCACCTCGAGGTTCCGCGCGACATCGAAGCGCAGCTTGCCGCGTCGCGAGCGGAGGTCGTCTCCGTAGCGAGTCATGTGGCGCGGGTTCACGGAGCGCCCCCGAGCATCCAGGGCGAAGAACGCGATGTCCGCGTCGCGGCCGGCCTGGTGGGAGGCGTGCCACCTCGTCTTGCCTCCCTTGGCCACGGAGATGTTGCCGAGGCCGAGGACCGAGCCCGGCGCTCGCTGGGCCACATCGGTCGCCGCGGCCCGGAGCAGCGCCGCCATCTCCTTGGTCCCGTGCTCTGTCGCACGGGAGGCCACGACGTCGAGGAAGCGATGGTGCCGTCCGCGGGAGGGCAGCGCGACGGCCCCCTGGAGGGACCCGGCGTTGGTGCTGCCGAGGCTCATGGAGCCGCTGGGGCGCGTCAGGATGCGCCGGGCCTCTTCGCGCGAGGGCGGGCGTGGCGTCGCCCCTGTCGGCGGAGGGGGAGCTGAGGCCCCCTCTATGTGGGGTGGGGTGGTCGCGACGGCTACGGCGAGCAGAGCGGCGGGGAGGGGGAGGAGCACGGCGGCAATGTACCAGGGAGGCAGG
>CAZEHU010000457.1:0-3657 GCA_964511605.1 uncultured Myxococcales bacterium | reverse complement strand
GATCTCGCCGGCCGCTACAGGGGTTGGGCGGCCGGTGGCGGACAAGCGAGGGGCCGTGCGCAGGGCCTCGCGGAGTGGGCCGCCCTGGCGAAGGACAAGGTGGCCAACCAGGACGTCTACCTCGAGGCGATCGAGACCGAGCGCGACGCCCTCGACGAGCGCCTCGAGGCTCTGCAGGCCAAAGAGACGGACGGAGAGACGGGCCGAGCGGGGCCTCGGCCGGCGGGCCTCGAGCTCACCCCCTACCAGGAGCGCGAGCGACACCTCAAGGAGCTGGCCTGGCGCTCCGGGCAGCAGGAGGGACGCAAGGTCTCGGCGAAGATGGACCTCGTCCTCGTGCGCAAGCAGCTCGATACCCAGGGCATCATGAAGCGGGCCCTCGAGCGGGACGTGGAGCTGGCGCACCGCGAGTCGGCGCTGAGCGAGCGCGAGGCCGAGCGACCGGACGACGCGTGGGCGGATCTGTGGCAGTCCAAGGCCCGCCGGACCCGCGGCAAGGCCGTGAGGATCGAGCAGGAGCTCGCCCTCGGCGAGCAGCGTGCCCAGGACCTCCAGGTGGAGGTGAGCCTGCTCGAGAGCCAGATCAGCTTCCGCACCCAGCGCAAGGCAGAGGTGGACGCGCGGCTCGAGGAGGCCCGCGGCGCGGGGGGGTGGCTCGAGGCCACCGGCGAGACCCTCTGGACCTGGGCCACCGACAAGGGCTGGAAGGTGGTGGCCCTGCTGATCCTCCTGTGGATCGCGCTTCGGCTGGCGCTGCGGTTGCTACGCTCGCTGACCTCGGCCGTGCTCGAGCGCTTCGAGGACGACGATCCAGAGGACGTGACCCAACAGGAGGCCCGGGCCCGCACCATCGCGAAGGTCTTCGGCGGCGTCGCCCGAATCACGATCTACATCGTAGCCGCCCTCATCGCGCTCGAGACCGTCGGTGTGAACACGGGGCCGCTGCTCGGAAGCGTCGCGATCCTCGGCCTCGCGATCTCCTTCGGCTCGCAGAACCTCGTGCGCGACGTGGTCAACGGCTTCTTCATCCTGGCGGAGAACCAGTACGCGGTCGGGGACTTCGTCGAGGTGGGCGGGCACGCCGGCTCCGTGGAGGACGTGAACATCCGCTCGACGAGGCTTCGCTCTGGGGACGGCACGCTGCACATCATCCCCAATGGCAAGATCTCCGATGTGGCGAACCAGACCCGGGACTGGAACCGCGCCATCGTGCACGTCGGGGTCGGCTACGACACCGACCTCGACGAGCTCCAGGGCGTCGTCGACGCGGCGGGCGCGGCGATGTACGCGGAGGAGGAGTGGGCGGAGCGGCTCCTCGAGGCCCCCGCCTTCGTAGGCATCACGGAGCTCGGCGACTCGGCAGTGGTGTTCCGCGCGTGGGTCAAGACGCCGCCGGGCGAGCAGTGGGGCGTGGGCCGCGAGCTCAACCGCCGCCTGAAGCTGGCCCTCGACGAGGCGAGCATCGAGATCCCCTTCCCGCAGCGGGTCGTCTGGCAGGTGCCGGCGTCGGCCTCTGGCGGTTCGGAGACCTGAGCGCGTGAAGCATCCGGTAGCGTTGGCCGCCACCGTCGGAGCAGGCGCAGCGGTCTGCGCGCTGGCCCTCGGGCAGACCGAGCTCTTCGAGGGCATCGAGGCGAGGAGCTGGGACAGCCGGCTCCGGCAGCTCGGAGGCGGCGAGGAGGCGGGACGCGCGGCGCTGGTGCTGGTGGACGAGAAGACGCTGGCCTTCTTCAAGGAGGAGGATCAGCTCCGCTGGCCCTACCCTCGCGACCTCTACTGCCCAGTCCTGCAGTTCTTGAAGCACGCAGGCGCGCGCTCGGTGGTCTTCGACATCCAGTTCTCGGAGCCAGAGGAATTCGATCCGGTCTTCGCCGAGTGCATCGCGGACTCGGACTTCGTCATCCTGCCCTTCCAATGTCGTGGGGATCGCACCCGGGCGGAGGGCTCCGTGAAGGGGGCGCTGCCTATCGCGGTCGGGGGGACCGGCGCCGGGGGCGGGGAGACGTGCCGGCCGCTGGTGCCGGTCGATGACCTCCGGGACGCGGCGGTGGGGCTCGGGCGCATCGACATGGAGCCGGACGAGGATGGGGTGCTGCGCTGGTCGACGCCGCTCTGGCCGACGACCGAGGGCGCAGCGGCGAGCCTGGGCCTGGCGCCGCTGGTGCACGATCTGCCCGAGGGCGATGTGCGCGTGGTGGACGGTCGGCTCGCCGTGGGGGATCGCAGGATCCGGCTGGACGCCCAGGGCCGCATGCTCGTCCGTTGGCGACCGGAGGCGGAGCCCTATCCCAGCGAGAGCTTCGCGGCGGTCTTCGCCAACGCCATCCTGCTCGAGGGGGGGGACGACGCGCCGATGGACGACGGCCGATTCCGGGACAAGGTGGTGTACCTGGGCACCAGCGCGGCGGGCACGTTCGAGGTGCGCGTGACGCCGGTGGACGAGGCGGACGTCGGCATCCACCTGCACATGTCGGTCTTCGATACGATCGATCGGGGGCGGGGGGTGTGGCGGGTCGCGCCGTGGATCGACCACTCCCTGACGGCGCTGCTCGGGCTGGGGATGGCGGCAATCTCGCTGCTCCTCCCCTCGGTGACGAGTCTGGGGGTCTCGCTCCTGGTCTCGATCCTGCTCCTGGCGCTGTGGTGGGGGATCGTGGCGCTGGCTTTCGTCGGCTTCGGCGCCTGGATCGGCCTCGTCGCGCCGACGGCGGCGATGTTCCTGGCGGTGCTCGCGGGCAGCGTGACCAACTACCTGACCGAGGGACGAGAGAGGCGAGCGATCCGGCATGCCTTCCAGCACTACCTGTCCCCCTCTGTGGTGGCCGAGCTGGCCCACGACCCCTCGAAGCTCCGGCTCGGAGGCGAGCGGCGGGAGATCACGGCCTTCTTCAGCGACATCGCGGGCTTCACCTCGGTAGCCGAGGCCCTCGAGCCCACGGTGCTCGTCGCCCTCATCAATGAGTGCTTGAGCGAGCTCAGCGCGATCCTGCTCGAGGAGGGCGGGACCATCGACAAGTACGTGGGCGATGCGATCGTGGCGATGTTCGGGGCGCCCTTCGACCAGCCCGATCACGCCGCGCGTGCGTGTCGCGCCTCGATGCGCTGCCTCGAGAGGATGGAGGAGCTCCGGCAGGAGTGGGCCCAGGAGGGGCTGCCCCAGCTCCACATCCGCATCGGCCTGAACTCGGGCACCTGCCTGGTGGGCAATATGGGCTCTCGGCAGCGCTTCGACTATACGATGCTCGGCGACGTGGTGAACCTGGCCGCCCGCCTCGAGGGCACGTGCAAGGCCTATCGGAACGAGCTGCTGGTCGGCCAGGAGACCCGCCGCCTCACCATCGACAGCATCAAGATGCGCCACATCGACGCGGTGCGGGTGAAGGGCAAGCTCGAGCCGGTCGAGGTCTACGAGCCTTACGGCCTGAAGCCCGCCGAGGGCACCACGGACAAGACCCCCGCCACCGGCGATCAGATCGCCGCCGTCTACAACCAGGCCCTCGGCCTGTACCGGGCCCAGCGCTGGGCCGAGGCCCGGACCCGCCTCGAGCAGGTCCTCTCCCTCCGCCCCGACGACGGCCCCGCCGGCGTCCTCCTCGAGCGCATCACCTGGTTCGAGACCCACCCCCCCGATCCGGACTGGGATGGCGTGTTCACCAT
>CAZEHU010000456.1:549-3660 GCA_964511605.1 uncultured Myxococcales bacterium | reverse complement strand
AGCAAGTGCGGTAGGCCGCCACGGCGGCCCCGCCCCGGCCGCCCATGCCCCCATTTTGTCGACGGGATCCGGGCCTCACCGGAGACTCGTGGCGTCTATGTCTCCAAGCCGCCACGGAGCCTCGTTATGCCCACCGTCGACGTGCTCGCCTACGGCCTCCGAACCCCCGAGCGCGATGTCCTCGTGCTGCGTTATCGCTCCCCGGACGGCCAGCACGTCTCTGTGCTCACGGCGGTCTGCTCCCGCTCCGGGGCGGAGGGCTTGGTCCGCGCCCACGTGGTACGCGACCTCCAGCCACATCGTGCTCGCCGGGTCGTCGACGCCGTCCGGGCCGCCACAGGGCACCCTGCACGGCCGATGAGCGTCGGCGAGGCGCGGGCGCGGCTGGCCCGAGCGATCCTGGTCGATCGCATCGGCCATCGCTCGACGGGAGGTGCGCTCGAGCAGGATCGACGCTGGCTCGGCCCCTGGCATCAGGCGGTGGCCACGGTGGATCGCCTCTTCGACTGTGGCTTCTGCGAGGCGGCCCTCAGCGGCTCCACCCAGGCGGCGATCGCGCGGGGCTTCCTCGAGACCGCCGGACCCCTCCGCTGCACCGCCTGTGGGGGCGACCTGCCGAGGGCCGCGGAGGTCGCCGAAGACGCTGCCCCTCTCGCGCAGCTCTTCCTCGACGCGGCCGAGCCCCGCGCGGCCCTGGTGACCATCGCACGAGCGCTCGCTGAGGGCGCCGAGGCGCCCCCCCTCGCGGGGATCCGCGGCGCGGCGCACCTCCGCCTCGGCAACCCTATCCAGGCCGCCGTACACCTGAGGGTCGCGGTAAACCACGCGCCCGCGAACCTTCGGGCGCGCGCGCTCCTCGTCGATGCGAGCGTCCGCTCCGGCCTGCTCGCCTCCGCCGCTCGAGAGCTGGACGCTATCGCCAGGATACGCCCCGCCGCGACCAGCCTCACCCAGGCCTGCAAGGCGGCCCTCGGCACCATCGACCGCCGCGCGGCGGATCCCCGCCTCGAGACCCATGCCCTCCAGGCCCTCGCCCAGCTCGACGCCGCCCTGCCCGAGCGCGCCCGCGAGCGGCTGGCCACCACGCGCGCCCCGAGCGAGGGCACCACGATGGCCCTCCCGGCCCTCGCCGCCGCCCGCGAGGCCCTCGACGCCCCGAGGGCTCCCATGGCCGGCACCCGGGCCCTCGAGGCCTGGGCCCCTTGGGAGGCCGCCGAGCGCGTGGAGGGCCCCCTCGGGGTGTTGATGGCTGCCCTCTGACCCGGGCCTTGGCGCGCCGTCGTCCGAGGGCCGATGATGGCATCAGCCCAACCCCAGCTCCCGAGCCGCCAGCTCCCCCTCCTCGGTCCCTGCGTAGATGAATCGCCGCACCCAGGGGTCGGAGGAAGCTGCGACCTCGGCGGGGCTGCCGAAGGCCCGGATCTCTCCCTCGTGGAGCATGGCGATGCGGTGGCCGATGCGGAAGGCCGACTGCATGTCGTGGCTGACGACCAGGCTGGTGATGTCGAACATCTCCTGGGCCTCCGCGATCATCGAGTCCACGTAGCGGATCATGATGGGATCCTGCCCTGTGGTGGGCTCATCGTAGATCATGATCTGGGGCTGGGTGACGATGGCCCGGGCGAGGCCGACGCGCTTCTTCTGACCGTTGGAGATCTGGTTCGGGAACGCGGAGGCGATGCCCTCGACCTGGAGCTGCGCCAGGATCTCCTGCACCCGGGCGTCCACCTCAGCTCGCTCGAGGCCGCGCTCGACGAGCGGGAACGCCACGTTCTGGCGCACCGTCATGGCGTCGATGAGAGCGGCGCCCTGGAAGAGCATGCCGAAGCGCGCCCGCAGCTTCAGCATCTCCTTGCCGTTCAGCCTGGACAGATCCTGCCCGAAGACCTCCACCCTCCCCTCGGTGGGCTGGAACAGGCCGATGATGTGCTTCATGATCACGGACTTGCCACTGCCCGAGCCTCCGATGATCACCGTGATCTTGTTCTCGGGCACCGCCAGGTCCACCCCCTTGAGGATGTGGTGGGGCCCGAAGTACTTGTGCACCCCGAAGAGCTCGGCGGCGACCTCCTCGCCCTGCCCGCTCACCTCCCCATCCTTCGCCCCGTCGGTCCTCAGCCCGCGCCCCTCGCCGATCCCGTCGAAGAAGACCTTCACGATCTGCCGATCGGAGGCCACCACCTCGTCGAGGGTCCCGTACTCGACGATCCGCCCCTCCTCGAGCATCGCAACCCGATCGGCCAGGCGGGTCGTCGAGGTCATGTCGTGGCTGATGGCCACCGAGGTGATGCCGAAGAGATCCCTCGTCTTGATGATCATGTCGTCGACGAACTCGATCATCACCGGATCGAGACCCGTCGTGGGCTCGTCGAAGAGCACCACCTCCGGGTTGTGGACCACGGCCCGGGCCAGGCTGACCCGCTTCTTCATGCCGCCCGATAGCTCCGAGGGCATCTTGTCGATCGCGTGCTCGAGCTCGAGCATGCGCAAGAGATCCCTGACCCGCTGCAGGATCACCTCGTAGCGCACTTTCGTATTCTCGTAGATGGGGAGCGCGATGTTCTCGGCCACCGTGAAGGAGTCCATCAGCGCGTAGTTCTGGAACATCATGCCCATACGCTTGCGCAGCTCGAGGATGCGCCTCGCCCCCACCTTCCGCGTATCCTCGCCGAAGAGCAGCACCCGCCACTCGTCGGGCAGCTTGAGGCCCCTCATCAGCTTCACCAGCACGGACTTGCCGCTGCCGCACTCGCCACAGACCACCGTGGTCTGTCCGGTGATGACGTCGAGATCGAGGCCGCTCAGGACCGCCTTGTCGCCAAAGCTCTTGCCCACCCCCTCGAGCCGGATGACCGGCAGCTCGGCATCCCTCGGCCAGCGCGGCACATGGGGCAGGAGGAGGTTCTTGCGCGCCTCTCCGCGATCGCCGGAGGCGGTCGTCGCCCTTGGGGTGGTGGAGGCCTCGCTCACGGGATGATACTGACCCGAGGTGGCGTTCCTGGCCAAAGACGCCGGGCTCCCCGCCCCCGCCCCCCTCCCCCCCCCCGCCCCCCCGCGGGGCCGCGCCCCTTGCCCCCTCCCCCCCGGGCCCCCGCGTGCCCCCCCCCCCGG
>CAZEHU010000456.1:0-539 GCA_964511605.1 uncultured Myxococcales bacterium | reverse complement strand
CTCCCCGAGCCCCCCGGAGGTGCTCCGACCTTGGCCTCCTCCTCCGAGACCCCGAGCGTGCTCGACGCCCTGAAGCTGGTGGGCGGCCTGCTCGCCGCCATGTGGGCCATCGAGATCGCCGATACGATCTTCCTCGGGAGCTGGCTCCAGGGCCACGGCATCCGGCCCCGCACCCGCTCGCACCTCGATGGTGTGCTCTGGTCCCCCATGCTCCACGGGGACTTCGCCCACATCGCCTCCAACAGCGTGCCCTTCCTCGTCCTCGGCGGCCTCATCGCGCTGCGCGGCCTCGGCCCCTACCTGGCGGTCACGGCGATCATCGCTTTCGTCGGCGGCGTGCTGACCTGGTCCCTCGCCCGCTCCGGCAACCACATCGGCGCCAGCGGCGTGATCTTCGGCTACCTCGGCTTCCTGCTCGCGGCCGCCTGGTACGAGAGGAGCTGGAGCTCCGCCCTCGTCGCCCTCGGCGTCGGACTGGCGGATGGGGGGCTCCTCTGGGTCGTGGTCCCCACCAGCGCCCCCATCTCCTGGGAGGGCCA
>CAZEHU010000455.1:0-3665 GCA_964511605.1 uncultured Myxococcales bacterium | reverse complement strand
GGGGTCACAGCATCCGAGCGAAGCGACTGCGCGGGGGTCACAGCATCCGAGCGCCGCCCGCCAGGCCGCCGCCTGCGCCATCGGCGACCGCTTCGGACGGCTGGACCTGATGCCCACCGCCAGCGGGGGCCTCGCCCTGCGGGTGGTCACCGGGGCACGAGCGGACGCGACCCAGGAGGCCCTGCAGGAGGCCTGGGCCGCTGCACCCGGCGCGGGAGGCATCGAGCACATCACCCTCGACACACCCAAGCCGATGCTGGCGGTGGTCGTCGACGATCTGGGCCTCCGCCCCGGCCAGCTCGAGCCCCTCTGGGCCCTCGGGCAGCCGCTCACCTGGGCCCTCCTGCCCGACGCCCCTTATGCGGTGCGCTACTCCCGCTGGCTGGCGACCCGCGGTGCCACGATCATCGCCCACGTGCCGATGGAGCCGGAGGACGCCAGCCAGATGGGGGGCCTCCGCTACCTGACCCGGGAGATGGCGCCGGATGTGCGCCGGGTGATGCTGCTCGGCGCGCTCCGGGCGCTGGACGGCGCCGTGGGGTTCAACAATCACCAGGGCTCCCGCCTCACGCGGGATGGGGAGATCATCGAAGAGCTGCTCGAGGAGCTGCCCCCGAGCACCATCGTGCTCGACAGCCGCACGAGCTCGGAGAGCGTGCTGGCCGACGCGGCGCGGGCTCGCGGCCTGGCCTCGGCGGATCGCACGGTCTTCCTCGACCACCACCGGGACGCCGCCCGCATCCGCCGGCAGCTCGACGTCGCCCTGCAGGTGGCCCAGCGCCAGGGCAGCGCCGTGGCGATCGGGCATCCTTACGCCGAGACCCTCGAGGCGCTTCAGAGCTTCCTGGCGGAGCGAGGCCACGAGGTGCACCTCGTCCCCCTCGAGCGTGTGCTCGACCAGGATCGGGCGCCCCGGTGGCTGGAGCGCTGTGGGGCCGGTCCCGCACCTCGCGCGGCGGTCGCGGGGCCCTAGGGGCGCTTCCTAGACCCCGCCGAGCGACTCCTCGAGCGCGCGGATTCGCGCGTCGAGCGCCTTGTCCTGCTTGCGCAGGCCGTCGATGCGCTTGAGGGCGTTGAGCACGGTGCTGTGGTCGCGGCCGCCGAAGATCATACCGATGTGGGGCAGGCTCGCGGGGGTGAGCTGCCGTACGAGCCACATGGCGGCCTGCCGCGGGATGAGCACGTGGCGGTAGCGCCGCGGTCCCTTGAGGTCGCTGACGTTGACACCGAAGGAGCGGGCCGTGGCCTCCAGGATGCGCTCGGGGGTCAGGCCCTCGGTGGGATCGGAGCCCAGGTCGCCCAGCACCTCCTCCACGAGGTCCTCGTCGATGGGGCGTCCCACCAGATGGCTCGCGGCTCCGAGGCGGACCAGCGCCCCCTCGAGCTCGCGCACGTTCCGGGTGATGTGGCGCGCGAGCCGCATCGCGATGGCCTCCGGAAGCTCGAGGCCCTCGGCCTGGGCCTTGCGCTGGGCGATAGCGACCCGGGTCTCGAAGCAGGGCGGCTTCACGTCCACGAGCAGGCCCCAGCCGAGGCGGGAGCGCAGGCGCTCCTCGAGGCCGTCGATGCCCCCCGGGGCCTCGTCGGAGGTCACCACGATCTGCTTGTGGGAGGAGTGCAGGGTATTGAAGAGGTGGAAGAACTCCTCCTGGGTGCGCTCCCGGCCCGCGATGAACTGGATGTCGTCGACGAGGAGCACGTCGCAGCCGTCCCGGTAGCGGGCCCGGAACGCGTCCATGCGGTCGGTGCGGATCGCGGCGATGAACTCGTTCACGAAAGCCTCGCTCGTCACGTAGAGCACGCGCGCGCGAGGGTCTCGGTCCTGCACGGCGTGGCCGACGGCGTGCAGGAGGTGCGTCTTGCCGAGACCTACGCCCCCATAGAGGAAGAGCGGGTTGTAGCGGGTCCCGGGGTGATCGGCCGCAGCCCGCGCTGCCCCGAGGGCGAAGCGGCTGTTCGGGCCGTCCACGAAGTGCTCGAAGCGGTAGCGCCCTACGAGGCCGGCGCGGGCAGCCGAGCCTGAGATCACAGCGGAGGGGGCGGAGGGGGCTGTCCCCGAGAGCCTCGATGGTCCTGGAGCTCCCTGGCTCCCCCTGCGATCCGATGGGCTGGCCTCCTCGGCGGCCGGTGGATCGACCAGCTCGAGCAGGCCCTGCTCGCCGCCGGGCACGGGCTCGAAGCGCACCTCGTAGTCGTGGGTGGTCAGCTCTTGGAGGGTGCGGCGGATCTCCCCGAGGAAGTTCTCCGCGAGCCACTGCCCGTGGGAGTCGTCGGGGACACCCAGCACGATCTCGTGGCCCTCGCCCGCCTCCCGCTCTCCCGCGCGCACGAGGTGCACGGGACGGATCCAGTGGACGAAGTCCATCGGCTCGAGGGTGGCGCGGAGCGCCTGCTTGGTCTCGTCCCACAGGGCCATGGGACAACCTCGAAGGTCGGATGATGTTCGCGGACACAGGTCCACCGCACGGGACCCCCGGTTCGGGGCCACGATCGCAGCGCCTCGCCCGCGCTCTCGCGCCGGCGGGACCTATGGAGGAGGGCAGGTGCGGCGCCGGAGGGGGACGACCCGGGGGTCCGGGGTGGCTCCCTTGTGTCCAGCACCGAGGGTCCCCCGGCAGGCAGGGGCTCGATCGTGGGTAGCAGAGGCCCAGGGGTCCGGCAAGGGGTCCGGGGAGGTCTTCTCCCGTGTCGCAGACAACCAGCCGGGATCGATGGAGAATCCCCTGGGATCGCGGTGTGGGCCCTGGCCCCTGGTGGGGCCCCCCCCGGCGCCGCGCGGATCGCGGACCCTGTTCATTCAGTGATTTCAATGGGTTGGGGGGCGGCCACGAACTCCTTGACACCCTCGCGAGGGCCGTGGTTACCTCCTGCGCCCTCGACCCCGGGGCCCTTTCCGACCCACCCAGGGAGGTCGCCGTGAAGCGCACCTTTCAGCCGAGCAATACCAAGCGCGTCCGCAAGCACGGCTACCGCTCCCGCCGGGCCACCCACGCTGGTCGCGCGATCCTCGCCGCACGCCGCCGGAAGGGCCGCAAGCGGCTCTCGGTCCAGATCCCCAAGAAGTAGCTCCTGTCCACACGGCCCCTCGCTCGCCGCAAGGCCCGCTACGGCTTCCCCCCCGAGCTCCGACTCCGGCGACGACATGAGTTCCTGAGGACCCGTCGGCGGGGCCGGCGCCTGCACGGACGACGCTTCATCTACTACATCGCTCCCGGCGCCACCCGTGCGACCCGCATCGGCATCACCGTCTCCCGCAAGGTCGGGAATGCGGTCCGGCGTAACGGGATCAAGCGCAGGGTGCGGGAGGCCTTCCGCCTGCACCCCGACGTCAGCCCGCGCCCCCTCGACATCGTCATGATCGCGAAGCGGGACGTGGAGGACTTCAGCTTCCAGGGCATCGAAGGCGAGTACCTGCATGTCGTCTCCCGCTTCCTCTCCGAGCCCTCGCCCCCCAAGGGGCACGCCCGCGGTCGCCGCGGACGGGGGCGCAAGCGCGGCCGCTCCTCCGGCGGCGGCGGAGGGCCGGCGACCCGGTCCGGCGGGCGGAGATGACGGCCGGTCACCGACCCTAACCCCTGATTTCGACCTGTTCGCCGTCGGGGCCTTTGAACACCACGCGGCGCCAACCTTCCTCAGCTTTAATGACTTCGCTTTTAAAGAAGTCA